>CAILYI010000093.1 GCA_903838415.1 uncultured Anaerolineae bacterium
GAGCACGTCAGTCCGAGTTTCTCGGCAATGCTCGTGGAAACAGGAACCAAACATCAAATCTACCATGGGTAGATTTGGATAGGTTTTGGTGAGCGGCTAATCTCGCGATTGATTTGTGAAAAGCGCTTTGAATTCTTGCACCCAAAAGGAAGTACTCATCTTGCCTACAACGACAATTTCATCTCTGACCTGCGAATATCGCAACAACCCTTTGGGGATTGATATCCTTCAGCCGCGCCTGAGCTGGCAGATGCACAGTCAAGACCGTGGTGCTCGCCAAACAGCGTATCAGATTTTTACCGCCCACTCACAGGCCAGCCTGGAGAGTGGGCGCGAGCTTTTCTGGGATAGTGGGAAAATTGACACGAATCAATCCATCCATGTTCCCTATCAAGGCCCGCGGTTGGTCTCTGGACAGCGTGTCCATTGGAAGGTTTGGGTCTGGGATGAAGCTGGTCAGGTTGTCGAAAGTCCGTCAGCTTGGTGGGAAATGGGTTTATTGGAACATGACGATTGGGTCGCGCAATGGATCGGCGCTTCCTTTTATGGTGGGCCGAGAACGTCCAGCCCGGCTCCGTATCTCCGCAAAGAATTTGCCGTTAAAAAACAGGTGATTGCCGCCCGATTGTATGCAACCGCGCTGGGCCTGTACGAATGTCACCTGAATGGCGTCCGCATTGGGGATGCGCTTCTTACTCCTGGCTGGACAGATTATTCCAAACGCATTCAGTACCAGTCTTACGATGTAACGAATCTCCTTCGTTCGGGCGCGAATTCCCTGGGCGCGATTCTGGGCGATGGCTGGGGCGTGGGGCATATTGCCTGGGTGGGCCGTCAACGTTACGCGGAGCGGCCTCAACTCCTGGCGCAAATCGTTCTTACTTATGCGGATGGCAGCCGGGAAATCATCGCCAGCGATGCCAGCTGGAAAGTAACCCAGGGCTCCATCCTCGAGTCGGACATGTTGATGGGCGAAAGTTATGATGCTCGCCGGGAACTCACGGATTGGTGCCAGCCTGGCTGCAACGATTCAGCCTGGCGGGCTGTGGAAGTTTTTGCAGATCAAGGCGCGGCGTTGGTCGCCACCAATGGCCCCGCTATCAAACGTCAGGAAGTGTTGCCGCCGGTGGAAATCCGCGAAATCCCCGATTTTGTCAACCGGCGCTGGATGTTTGATCTGGGTCAGAACATGGTTGGGTGGATTCGTCTGCGGGTTCGCGGGGAAAAAGGAACGACAATTTCCATTCGATACGCGGAAGTGCTCAATTCTGACGGAACGTTGCACACCGAAAACCTGCGCTCGGCCCGCAACATGGATTTTTACACCCTGAAAGGCGGCGAGGATGAAACCTGGGAGCCGCATTTTCTGTTCCACGGATTCCGCTATGTCGAATTATTGGGCTTCCCCGGAATTCCCACCCCAGAAACGGTGACTGGAATTGTTATCCACTCCGAGATGCCCTCGACCGGTCATTTCGAGTGTTCCGACCCTTTGGTTAACCAGCTTCAGCGCAATATCGTCTGGGGGCAGAAAGGCAACTTTGTGGATGTTCCCACCGACTGTCCGCAACGGGATGAACGCCTGGGATGGACGGGGGATGCCCAGGTATTTATCCGAACAGCGGCTTTCAATATGAATGTTGCCGGTTTTTTTACGAAGTGGATGCGTGACCTGGAAGATGCCCAATCTCAGGAAGGAGCCTACCCGGCAGTGGCTCCCAATGCTTTGGGCTGGGCAATTGGCGAAGGCGGCCCGGCCTGGGCTGACGCTGGCGTGATCTGTCCCTGGACGATTTATCAATGCTATGGCGACACCGGTTTGCTGGAGGCGCGCTATGCTTCGATGCAGCGTTTTATCGAGTTTTTGTCTGACACCAGCCGAAGTGGATTGCGCTGCTACGCTGAATATACCGGCTGGCATGGATTTGGTGACTGGCTCGCTCTGGATGGCAGTGATGGGCGCGAAGGTGGAACCTCCAAGGAACTGATCGGTACGGCATTTTTTGCTCACAGCAGTCAGTTGCTGGCGCGTATCGCGCGCATTTTGGGCAGAGCAGATGATGCGGAGCGTTACGACCAATTGTCCGGGCAGGCTAGGGATGCATTTATCACCCGCTTTGTCAATACAGACGGAACCATCGTGGGAGGGACTCAGACATCCTATCTGCTGGCGCTTCATTTCGACTTGCTCCCCCAGAATTTCCGCTCGATTGCTGTGGCAGAACTGGAACAAAATATCAGGCTAAGAGAAAACCATCTCAGCACTGGTTTTGTCGGCACACCTTACATCAACTGGGTTTTGAGTGAGATGGGTCATTTGGATACCGCTTACGCGCTGCTCAAACAAACCACCTGGCCTTCCTGGCTCTACTCTGTCACCCAGGGAGCAACCACAATCTGGGAGCGCTGGGATGGCTGGACCCATGATAAAGGCTTCCAGGATGCGGGCATGAACTCTTTCAATCATTATGCCTATGGCGCAGTTGGCGCGTGGATGTATGCGGTGATCGGTGGCATTGATCTCGACTCGCAGCAGCCTGGTTACAAACATATTTTGATGCGTCCACAGCCCGGCGGGGGATTGACATATGCCAAAGCAGAGCTGGACTCAATGTATGGGCTGATTCGGAGCGCATGGACACTGCAGAATGGAGCTTTTAATTGGCAAATCACGGTCCCAGCAAATACGACAGCTACGCTGTATATCCCCGCGCAAGATGGCTCTTTGGTTACTGAGAGCGGGCAGCCCGCTGGCGAATCCAACGGGGTAACGTTTTTGCGCATGGAAAACGGAGCGGCAATTTTCAGTGCCCTGTCCGGTTCCTATGATTTTTCCAGCCAGCTGGCATGAAACCGAATTGCGTACGCTTGCAAGAGATGATGCCGAAATCTCATGCAAGCGTTAAAGTGGGCTAGTGATCAGGCCTGACACCAAACGACCAGTTAATGTCGGTGTGCAGGGTTTCGGCCTGGTAGACACGATCGCTCATGCGATTCAGGCGCGCCGCCATGTGCGGCGTAATCAATGTGATGGGTTTTCGTTTGTAGAAATGTCGATAGTACAGTTTGTTCGCCCCGGCTTCGTCCACGGCCCAATTCAGGTGACTGTAACGGGAAACGTCGAGCGGGCGGGTGTAGCCTCGCAAGGTTTTGAGTTGCTCAACGTTGCAATAATGTTCAAAATAGGTTATCACCAGTTCGCGCAGGGTTTTGTAAATGGGTTCGCGAAAACCCAAATTGACGTAATTTGACTTGGCGATTGCGCCCCAATATCCGTCGATTTGGTAAAGCGCCAAAACGTGATCGTCATCCGTGCCGGGTTCAGGGATGAGATCAATCATCAGCGGCTTGTAGCCCAGCCGCCAGAGCGCCAGCGCGGCGAATAATCCGCCATCCAGGCAGTGACTTTGATGGTCGAGCATCACGTTTAGGGGTGAGCGATCACGTTCGACGGCGATATAGGGCATCTCGTCGAGGTAGGTTTGAATCGCAAAAGGGGAGTCGAGACTCTGGAAGGTGCGCCGCAAGGCGTCGGGTAGGTGGGTTTCAAAATCGGTAACGAAAGACATCAAAAGCTCCGGTAAATCAATGAAACGGAATCAGGTTATCGCCCATCTTGTCCAAAGAATTTTAACGCGGATAGCGCTATTGGCACAAGTTTCGTCCGATAATCGGCAAAATTGGCCCGTTTCACGCCATCCGCGTTAAATTTTGGGATGCAGCACTGAAATTCTTTTTACAAGCCCAGCTGTGCAAGTTTTTCAGCAGAGGGAATGCCGTTCGTGCCCCAGCCGCGCACCTGATAATACTCGGGCAGCATCTTGTGCAGATCGACCACGCGGCCGGTGGCCGGGCCAGCGGTTAACGGTTCGTTGAGCATGCGCGGAGAAAGCGTATCCTGCTCGGGACCGGAACCGGCTGCAATCAGGAACAGTCGCTCGAGGGTGTAAACCCTCTCGGCGGCCTGCATGGCTTCCTCGGGGGTGTAGTTGACGCCGGTGGTCAGGTTAAGCAATTCCGTCAGCCGGATCGGCCAGACGAGTTTGTCTTTGCTGAAAACGTAGCGCAGGGTGTAGAACACACACATGCCACCAGAATCGATCAGCGCGAAAGCATCCTGGAAGCGCGCCACCATCTCGGCTTTGCCTTCAGTTGCCAAAGGATCAACTTTGACCGGCACGCCGAAAACTTCCTCGTAGGCTACATCGCCTTCCATGTGCGAGGCGCCCTTGTTCGAGGTGGCATACAGCAGGCCCATGCCTTGCGCGCCGCGCGGATCGTAGCCGGGGAATTCCTGCTTGCGCGCGGTGACGGACATTTCGGGGTGGTCATATTGCTCGGCCAGGCGGTAGCTGCCTTCAGCAAGTTGATTGCCAAAACCTTCGCGGTAGGCGGTTTTTCGCACCATTTCGATGACGGCATCGCCATCACCAAAGCGCAGCGGCTGACCGGTTTGCTCATCGGTGAGAATGCCTTTTTCGTACATTTCCATCGCCGCGGCAATCGTCAGACCGGTGGAAATGGTATCGAGCCCAAGTTCGTTGCAGGTGTAATTGGCTTTGAGCAGCGCAGCCAGATCATCCACGCCACAGGCCGTGCCTAGCGAGGCAATCGTTTCGTATTCAGGGCCTTCGCCTTTGCCCGCGTATTTGCCCTCAGGCACGGCGGTCAGGCGTCCGCAAGCGATCGGACAACGGAAGCAAGGTTTGTGACTGACCAGGTAGCTGTTCTTGAGCGCCACTCCATCGATTTTATCCACACCGGCAAACATCCCGGCCTGGAAGTTGCGCGTGGGCAAAATTCCGAGCGTATTGGTGACTTGCGGCACATAAGCCGTGCCATATTCACGCAAGCTGGAGCCTTTTTTGATATCGGCGCCAACTTCTTTGTTGAGCGCCAGGCTCAGTTCGCGCATCCCGGCATCATCAAAAAAAGTGGGATTTTTCTGGCCCAGCACCACGACGGCTTTTAGATTTTTACTGCCCATCACCGCCCCGACGCCGGAACGGGCCGCCGCGCGATGCCGGTCATTCATCACGGAAGCCATCAAAACCAGGTTCTCTCCAGCCGGGCCGATGCAGGCCACTTTGGCATCTTTGTTGGTTTCCGCCAGCAGCAGGTCAGTCGTTTCGGGCACTTCCTTGCCCCAAATATGCCCAGCCGGGCGAATTTCAACCTGATCTTCGTTAATCCACAGGTAGACGGGCGCCTCAGATTTGCCTTCGAAGATGAACATGTCGAAGCCGGTGCGCTTCATCCAGGTCGGGAAATCGCCGCCGGAATTGGAATGAGCCAGCGCGCCCGTCAGCGGGGATTTGGTGACGACCATGTAGCGGTTTCCCGTGGGAGCGGTGGTGGCGGTCAACGGGCCGGTGACAAAAATCAGCTTGTTCTCCGGCGCCAGCGGCTCAACCTTTGGATCGACTTCATCATATAGATAGCGGATCGCCCACCCACGCCCGCCGATATAATCCCGCGCAACTTGCGGGTCAATCTGTTCGATAGATACTTTCTGATGGGTCAAATCGACCCGTAAAAGTTTCCCGTGCCAACCGTACATGATTCACCTCGTAGGATTTTTTTACCCTCCGGCAATTGCCGAGAAGGCACTGATAATGTCTCCATCTGAAAGCGGCGTGTCAAGCGCAACCGTGAACCCGTTGAGCACAATTACGCTGCTGCCGTCCATTGGGACGTCGAACTGCGTCATAACATGCTCCACGGTGGCTCCGGGAGAAACTTCGATCTCAATCGTATGTCCCTGGGTGCCATCGGGCAGGAGCTTGAGATAAGTGGCGATCAGTTTGACGCGAATTTTCATGGGCTGATTCTAACAGGACTTATGGCAAAACAACAAATTCAATCAGGATAACCTGCTCCCATTTAACGTCAAGTTCCTGCTCTGACAGAACAGGAACTTGATCGTGGAGAAAATCATCCCTTACTTTTTGGCAGAAACCTGCACGCTGTAGACTGGCACGCCTGCCGAAGTGCCCGAACTGGTACTGCGGCGCACGGAAATATCCACAAAACCAGCCTGGCGGATTAAGTCGATGTATTCGGGTTCGGGCAAAGCGCCGGAGATACACTCCGACCAGCCGGCAGCGGAGGCGCGCATTGCTGGCAGAATGGGCCCGCCGAAGACCATGTCATTCACTTCCAGCCGCCCGCCCGCTTTCAGAACGCGGTAGGCTTCACCAAAAACCCTGGCCTTATCCTCGGTCAGATTGATCACACAGTTGGAGATGATGACATCCACCATCCCAGCCTCGACGGGCAATTTCTCGGCGTAGCCATGCCGAAACTTGACGTTGGAGAATCCGCCCTTTTTGGCGGTGAGCCGGGCGCGCTGCAGCATGGCGGGAGTCATGTCCACGCCAATGACAGAACCGGTTGGGCCAACTCGTTTGGCGGCCAGAAAAGCGTCAATCCCGCCGCCGGAGCCAATATCAAGGACAGCCTCTCCTTCGCGCAGATTCGCCATGGCGATCGGGTTGCCACAGCCCAGGGAGATTTCGGCGGCTTCCTGCGGGATTTCGGCTTTTTCACCGGACGAATAGCCGCTATCCCAACTGACGGTGCCCACCTCGTCCAGCGAGATGACGCCTGGAGAACAACAGCCTGTATCACAGCCACAGTCTGCGCCCAGGGCCCGGGCGGCGTAACTAGCCTGAACTGACTCACGCGCCTGGATGCGCCGGGTGCCCGCCGCGACAAAGATACTGATATCTGCGTGTTCTCCGGCATCGCTCTGGCAGCCAGCCTGGCAAGATTGGCCGGTGCAATCCACGATGACATTGACCAGCCCGGCCTGCTCAAACCAGTCACGAATCTGGGCGCGCTCAAATCCCAGCCAAACATCAAACATTTCGGTTTTTAGCCATTCGTGGGTATGAATGTCCATGTCTGTAATAATCAGTCGGCCGCCGGGGCGCAGAATCCGCACCATTTCACGGATGGCAGCCAACGGGTCGGGGCAATGATGCAGATACATGTTGGCGAAAACAGCGTCCAGGCTGGCATCCACTGCCGGTAACGAGAGTCCGTCCGCAGTCTGGAATTCCAGGTTGTCGAATTGGGCCAGATTTTTCCGCGCAACTTCCAGCATCTGAGCAGAGCCATCCCACACATGGACTTTTTTCACCAACGGTGCCAGCCTGGCCGCCACAAAACCCGTCCCGGCGCCGACGTCAGCAACGGTCATTTCTGGATGCAGGTAGGCTTTGGCGATGGCCGAATCACGCACAGCCTCGGTAAAGTACCCGGCGCGCAGGTTATCCCATTGATCGGCTACTTTTTCAAAATATGGGGCGGATGGATTGGTTGTCATACGATCTCCTTGGTCACACGAACAAACGCCGGGAAGGGAAATATCCAGTTCCGGGCTGGGTTACAGGTAGATGAGCGGCTTTTCCGGCGGACAGCAAGCGGGCAGCCACTGACCGATTTTTTCCTTCAGCCACTGAATTCCATCAACATCCAGGCAATAACAGGTGGCCGGGCCTTCGATCTCGCCGCGGATCAGCCCGGCTTCGCGCAGCACCTTGAGATGCTGGCTGACGGTGGATTGCGCCAACGGCATCTGCCTGACGATGTCGTTGGTGATGCACATCTGGTTTTCGGCCAGAAATTCCACAATCTGAAAACGGATTGGGTTGCCCAGGGCTTTCAGCATTCTGGCGAGGCGCTGCTTATCGTTGGGTTGGGGTTCAGTATTCATAGGGTATATCGTTATTTTACGATATAGCGCCAATCTGTCAAGAGTTTAGCGAAAAAGGAAAAGGTTGTTCTTTCAGCGCCCGGATGCGGTCCAGCGGCAAAGCCTGGACGGTGCCGCGGTAACCGCTGGTCGTGACCGCCATGCAAAGCGAATTGTAGATCGCTTCTTCGGTGGATTCGATGGCTGCCTGAAATAAAGGAGAGGTTTGTGTATTCGGCAACTCGGGATAAGCTGTGACCTGTGCGCGCCGCTCAGGGCTGCGCCGCACACTTTCGGCGGTTGAAAAAGCCAGCGCATAATCGCCGGAACCATCCGTCATGGCGGCGCCGGTACGAGCCAGACCGGCCAGGGCGCGCTTCGCCAGGCGGGTCAGATTGCGATCTGAAAGCGGCGCATTTGTCGCAAGGATGATCATGATCGAACCATCCGCTGAGTTGCGCTCAAGTTCGTCTTTCAAGTAATACTGTCCAAAAGCCTGCCCCAGCGGCAGCCCATCCATGCGCAACACCCCGCCAAAATTCGATTGCACCAGTACGCCCAGAATGTAACCGCCCAGCGTGGCGGGCAGTTGGCGTGAACTGGTACCAATCCCGCCTTTCCAGCCAAAAGCGATGGTACCGGTCCCTGCGCCCAGCGCCCCTTCTGCTACAACCGACCCGCTGGCAGTTTCGATGGCAGAACGAATCTGTTCAACCGTCAGGCTGCGTTTGCGGATGTTGTTCAACCAGCCATCGTTGGTTTCCCCCACCACCACGTTGACCGACCCAACCGTCTCGTTTCCCGGTTGAGAGAGCGTCCAATCCAGGACAGCCTCCGCCGCGCGCGGCACGGAAAGCGTATTGGTCAGCAGAATCGGTGTTTCAATCTCGCCCAATTCGTTGATTTGCGTGCTGCCCATCAGCTTGCCGAAACCATTTCCTACCGCCAACCCGGCCGGAACTTTCTCCTGGAAAAGGTTGCCGTCATGCGCCAGGATGGCCGTTGCCCCGGTTCGGACGTCTGCGCCCTCAATCAGCGTAAAGTGTCCGACTTTGACGCCGGGCACATCGCTGATGGCATTCAACGCTCCCGGCGGCAGGATGCCGGGCGTAAATCCCAGCTCCCTGAAACGCGCGCGCGTCTCCGGTTCAGTTTCATGATTCAAGTTTGCTCGCTTTCTCGGCTTTGAAGAAGGGCTCGCCCCGTTCGATATCCATCTCCATCACGCCGGTAATCAGAAAAGGTTGGGATGAATTGACGATTTCCTTCGCCTGCCGGTAGGCGTCCGGGAACAGAACGACCTCCAACGTCCCGGACAAATCCTCCAGGCTCAGGAACATCATGCTTTCGCCTTTGGCGGTCTTGCTGCGATGCGACGTCTGCCGGATTCCGGCCACAGTCACACGTTCGCCAATGTGCCCGGCGGCTTCCAGGGTGGAAATGGCCCCGGAGGCGCTGATTTTATCGGCCAGCAACTCGAGCGGATTGGCCTCGAGGCTGATACCGAGCAGTTCCTGTTGAGCCGTCATTTTTTGCTCGATTGACCAATCAGGCCCTTCAGCTTCATTCCAACTGAACAGGCTCAGTTGGCCGGATTTCCAACCGCCGCCCTGCAATCGGCGCAAGATGGACGGAATGCTGCCCAGTCCTTCCAGCGCGCCAACCCGGGCCAGGCTTTCGGCTTCCAGTGGGCGCGGATCGGCGCGAGTCAGAAAATCATCCAACGAAGTGAAAGGCCGGTTGCGCAGGATGCGCTCGATGGAGCGGTGAGTCAGGTCTTTGACCTGATCCAGCCCCATGAAAAGCATCTTTTGTCCATTGACCTGCCCCACGCTAAAGTTGCTCCCGGCATGGTTGACCTGCGGGGGGCGAACGCTCAATCCCAGCCGGCGCGCTTCGCTCAGATAGACACGCTGGCTGTAATATCCGCCCCAGTTTGCCAGCACCGCCGCCATGAATTCAGCCGGGAAGTAGCTTTTACACCAGGCCGAACGCCAGGCCACGCGGGCATAGGAGGCGGCATGCGCTTTGGGGAAGCCGTACCCGGCAAAGGCTGCCATCATCTCCCAAACCCGCTCGCCCGTTTCCGCTGGGACGCCGCTCTTTACCCGGGACTCCTCGACAAATTTTTTCTGCAACTCCTGCATACGCTTGCCGGGGTCAAAATGACTCATCGCCCGGCGCAGCAAGTCAGCTTCGGCCAGGCTGAATCCAGCCAGTTCGTGGGCAATCCGCAGTACCTGTTCCTGATACAGGATGACGCCAAAAGTCTCATCGAGCAAGGGAGCCAGGGCTGGATGCAAGTGTTGGACAGGTTCCAATCCCTTGAATCGCCGCACAAAAGCATCCTTGAGCCCACCCGAAAGCGGACCAGGGCGATAAAGCGCCAGCGCCGCCATGACATCATCTTCGCTGCGGGCATGAATCTCGCGCAAGGTGGCGCGCATCCCCGGGCTTTCGATCTGGAAACAGCCGATGGTCTGGCCGGTTTCGATTCGGTCCGAGGTGGCGGTATCAGTCTGTGGGGTCGAATCAAGCACTGACAGCCGGGTGGCGTACCGTTCCGGCTGACTCTGTTGGATGAATTCCGCCACATCACCCAGAACGGTCAGGCCGCGGATGCCGAGCAGATCGATCTTGACCAGTCCGAGCGCTTCCACCGATTCCAGGTCAAACTGGGTAATGACAATGCCTTTGGTGCCAGAACTCATGACAGGCACCAAATCGGTCAAAGGCCCGGGAGCCACGATCACGCCGCCCGGGTGGACAGAGAGGTGGCGAGGCAGTTTCAGCAGAGCTTCAGCTTCGTCGAAAATGCGCTGATAAGCCGGGTAGACGCTGCGCAGCTCGGTAAAGGCAGAAAGCGTCTCACCGTTGGCATCCCGTTCCTCAAAACGCGCCCAAAAGGAATAAGGCAGTCGATTGACCATCTCGCGCACCTTGGCAGGTTCCAGCCCGTGCGCCTTGGCCACATCCCCCAGCGCTGAACGCGGGCGGAAGCGGTTGATGGTTGCCACCATCGCGACCCGCTCCGCACCGTAGGTCTCAAAAACGTGCTGGATGACGCTCTCACGTCGATTCGAACACAGGTCGGTATCGATGTCTGGCGGGCTGGTGCGGGCCGGATTGAGAAAGCGCTCAAAGTACAGGTTCAGGCGCAACGGATCCGGGCTGGTGATGCCCAGGCAGTGCGCCACCAATGATGAAGCCGCCGAACCGCGCGAGGAATAGGGTACGCCGGTTTCACGGGCAAAATTCAGCAAATCCTCGACAATCAGGAAGATCGGCTCAAATCCCATCCGGGCAATCACTTCGATTTCATGATCGAGACGAGCCTGGATTTCGGGCGTGATGGTCCCGTAGAGTTTAAGCGCCCCGGCATCAGCCTTTTCCCGCAGAAAGCTGGTGGCGGTCTGTCCGGGCGGAAGCGGGACTGTGGGCATGTGCGCCACGCCCAATGGCAGTTCCAGCTGACAGCGCTCCGCAATCTCCAGGCTGGCCTTGAGCGCCCTGGGGAAGTGCTGGAATCGAATCTCCATTTCCCTGGAACTGGCGAAGTATGCGTTGGGAGGGGCGATCTCATCCGGCGAAAGTTTTTCCAGCGGCTGAATCAGGCGGATGGCTGCCAGGGTGCGCTGCAGGCTGGCTTGCTGAGAAGTCAGGTAGTAGACGGGATGGCTGGCAAGTAGCGGCAGCCCAAACTGGCGCGCCAGATTACTGCGCGGCAGACCACGCGCCGGGTCCGGCAAGCTGATATACAGATTTTTGGGAAATATTTCCTTGAGCGCGCCGAGATTGGACTCATGCTGTCCGATTGCAATCAGACCCTGGGCATGTTCACTCAAAAGCTCGAGCGGACAGACCGCTGATGGATTATCCCGCAGGGCCAGGGTGCTGCTCAGACGACACAGACTGGACCATCCTGCCAGGTTGCTGGCTAAAAGTGGTAAACGCCCCGTTTCGAGGTCTATTTCCAATCCCAGGATGGGTTGGATGCCAGCTACTTTGCAAGCCTGAACAAACTCAATCGACCCGGTCAAGGTGTGATGGTCAGTCAGCCCGAGAGCGGGCATACCGCTGGCAGAAGCAGCCTGCACCAGTTCAGCCGGAAGCGGCAGCCCTTCGAGCAAGGAGTAGGCGGAGTGGGTGTTCAGATGGATGTACATTAAATTGATTCTAATTCTTTTATCGGGTTGAATCGAAACAAGGCTGGTGCAAATTGTTTTTTGAACGATGTCATGCCGGAATTTTTATCACACAATTCAGTTTTGCTGAGTATGGCAATAAAAAAGCCCGAAAATCGGGCTTTTTGTACAATGCATATTTGCAAACCTTGTCAGTTCGCCTGCATGGCTTCTGTTGCGCCGTTAAAAGCGATAGAAAACGAGAATCCCTGGAGAATATTTACCCAGAGTCAATCGGGTTATTTGCTGTTCACTTTTGGCATGGCATCAAGCAATACTTCGCGAAATTTAACGCCGTTCGGGTCTGTTCCAATGCCAATGAAGGCCTGTCCGGTTTTGATGGCATTGGTATAACGCCCGGTGACATTCATGCCCGAATCGGGCGCGATGGTGCCCATCGCCGAACCGGCATAATCGTGGATATCGATGTGACTCAACAACGCAGAGTTGACTTCCGCGACATTGTTATTGATGCTTTCGACCCAAAGCAACCACTGCGGCGTCACAATTACAGCCGAGACAGCATTTTCAGAACCTCCGAAAAAACCTTTCTTCTGTTGCACGGAAGTGGTTTCGCAACACATCAATATACTGGGCTCAATATCACCCAATTGATACTGCTTGATATGGGCACGAATGGCGCTGCTGAGCAACGGTTTAAGTTCATTGATGGTACAGATACGGGTAATACGCTTGGTTTCGCTCATAAACACTCCTTCTGATAATTTCATCATACACCCTAAAGGTGGCGAATGATAGGTAGCAAAACAACTCTTAACGCGGCGGGTGCTGATGGCTGGCTAATGCAAAACCTCGCCGGGTTGGCGAGATTCTTCTTTAACCAGCTTTTGGATGTAGCCTGGCCAATCCCAGACGATTTGACCTTGAACCGGCGGCCGAGTGCGTAACACGGGTACAGCAAGCGCCGTACCTGGTGCCAATCGCACCTGAATGTGGATGAAGCGACGGGCGAGATCGAAGCTGCGGTTTTGACGAAAGCAGGCGTAGTGTAGACGATGCATCTGTCGTGGAAGTATGCTTTTATTGGTTGGTCAATTTGGTGCCGGGCGTGGATTTACGATTTCGCAGCTTGGGATTGTAATTAATGGGCTGTTTGGAGTTTATTTTCTCAAGGACCCTGCCCCAAAAACCCACGCCGCTGCCCTCACCTTGATTGGTTGTCTGTGTGCAACCATCGGTGGGATTATGATGGGTGGGCTAAAGTAAGCTTGTAGTTGCAACTTTTCCGTTAAGCGCCCGGACGTTGGCATTACTTTTTCAAAAGCAAGGTAGTGTCTATTTCCGTGGATAACTCTACAAAAACATCATCAGAAATTACGCCATCATGCCGTAAGCCAAGCAGGGCACTGCGTTGGGCACGCAGACCTTCCCGGTAGGCAGTATCCAACTCTTCAGCTTCAAGATGCGGTTCGGCTTTCAACACTTCGCGTACGTTTTCAGCAAAGGTTTCGACCTGTGCCGCCATTTCAGGTTTGAGCTGCTCCCAGGCGTGGCTGGAGATTAACCCCTCGGCGTGGCGGCGATCCAGGTGAGCCAGGGCGGCGCGGGCAGCGGTCAGGCGGGCATGACGTCTTTCGTATTCAATCTGCTCGGGCAGGCGGGTCACCAATCCAAGCCGTTTGAGCAGCGAACTCATCGTTGTGCTTTGAACCAACAGGGTAAACAACACCACACCAAACGCCATCAGCTTTAACAATTCACGATCAACACCCAATTCAACGGGCAAGCTGAGGACCAGCGCCAGGGCAATGGCACCGCGCAGGCCACCCCAATTGAGCACATGCAGCCAGCGTGTTGGAATACGATCTGTGAATCGATACATAATGCCGCCAAAACCATATACTACCACCGCGCGCGCGATCACCACAGCAAAAATTGCCCACACCACCGGCTGCCAGGCGCTCAGCAGAGCCGGTAAATTCATTTTTAACCCGATTAATAGAAAGATGAGAGAGTTTGCCAGAAAGGCGACATACTCCCAGAAATTGTT
The DNA here is from genome assembly GCA_903838415.1 of uncultured Anaerolineae bacterium. Taxonomy (GTDB): domain Bacteria; phylum Chloroflexota; class Anaerolineae; order Anaerolineales; family Villigracilaceae; genus UBA5195. The sequence goes on from CAILYI010000093.1 coordinate 13,895, forward strand.
GATCACGATGCGGGTAGTCGGACTCATTCCTTGTGAGCCAAGGTTTCCGTTTATCAAGCCAGCGGCAACTACCGCCAGGACTCCGCTGAAATGGAACTGTTCTGCAAGAAGATAAGCGCCAAAGGCGAGCAGTGTTGTCAGGGTGGTTTCGATTAGATAGTCATCCACACGGTCAATTAAACGGGCGACCAACCAGCCCAGCACAAGGCCGACAACAGTACCTCCAGCTGAAACGAAAATGAAGTCCCCCAAACTTTGCAGCAGGTTGAACCTGCCCGAAAGTGCAACCGCCAGCGCCAGGTTGAAAACCACGATGGCGGTTCCGTCATTAAGCAGGCTTTCACTTTCCACCAATACTGCCAGGCGTTTGGAGACGCCCAACGTGCGGAACATGGCAACCACTGCCACAGGGTCAGTGGCGGAGATGAGCGCGCCAAAAACCATAGCAACTGGCAGGGCCAATGGCGTGACCAGGCTAAGAATACCGCCGACAATCAGCGTGGTCAAAATGACGCCTGGCACAGCCAGCACCAGAATTGCCGGTAAATTGCGTCGCAGTTCTTCCAAATTGATATTAAGCGCTGCTTCAAAGACGAGCGGCGGCACGAACAGGGTCAGGATTAATTCAGGAGTCAGGTCCGCGGTGATTGAATGTTGCAGGGTCAGGACCAGTCCCACCAACACCAAAGCCACTGTATATGGCACATTGAGCCGCCGCACAATCAGGGCAACTACTACCACAACCAACAGTAGTTCAATAATGAGGGTTTCCGCATTTAGAAATTGTTCCATAGCATCGCCTTTTGCCTAACCGGCAGGTATTTCGTTCCTGAAATTGTATCGCCATTCAGAGCCATTTCAACAAGACACACCCCAAACATTGAATTCGGGGTGTGTCTTGTTGTGTACCCTATGCGGCGTTAATAATTTTCTGGATTATCCGCGAAAACGGGGATTTTTTCAAGCATCGATGTCGCTATAAGTCCAATAACGGTTGACGAAAAAATTCCACATCATCACCACGCCGACAGCGGCCGCCAGCGTGATGTTATGACTCAGAAACTGATGGATTTGCGCGGTGTACGACAGCCCAACCAGGAGTTGGTCGAGGGCTGGTTCCCCAAAATGGAGAATGGGCAGACGAATCAGCAGCCCGGCAGCGTTGACAAGGGAAAATTGCCCCAATTGCCCGACGATTGGCTTGGAACGCGATTCTGGGTAAGTCCAAAAGCGATTCCATGTAAAGTTGCTGATCACAGCGCAGATAAACGATATCGTCCCCGCAACAATGAAGGGGGCGCGAATCAATGCCACCAGCAGGTTCATCACCCCAAAATCAATGACGGCGCCAATTGCTCCGACAGCGGCAAATTTCAAGAAGCGAACCCGCTCAGCGGGATTATTAAGTACCACGGTCATGCCAACCCCAATTTTTGCTTGAAATAGGGAATCGTCCGCAAAAGACCTTCTTCCAGGTTAACCTTCGGTTCCCAGCCCAGGATGGTCTGCGCGCGCGTAATATCCGGGCGGCGGCGCTGCGGATCACGCGCCGAACGCGCGTCGACATAGGAAAGCTCTGCCATGTTGTTGGTAAGCTGATTGATTTTCTGGGCAAACTGCAGGATGGTCATTTCAACCGGGTTGCCGATATTGACCGGCATGTGCTCATCCGAATATAGCAAGCGGATAATTCCATCCACCAGGTCATCCACATAGCAGAACGAGCGAGTTTGTCCGCCGTCGCCGTAGACGGTCAGGGCTTGTCCGAGCAGCGCCTGTTTGAGCAGATTCGGCAGGGCGCGGCCATCTTCCAGATCCATGCGCGGGCCGTAGGTATTAAAAATACGCACAATGCGCGTATCCACTCCGTGTTGGCGGTGGTAGGCTAAAGTCAGAGATTCGGCAAAGCGCTTGGCTTCATCGTAAACCGCGCGCGGCCCGGTAATATCCACATTGCCCGCATACGTTTCCTTCTGCGGATGTTCAGTCGGGTCGCCGTAAATCTCGCTGGTTGACGCCAGCAGAAAGCGCGCGTTATTCGCCTTGGCCACCCCGAGCGTGTTATGCGTTCCGAGCGCGCCAGCTTTCATGGTCTGAATGGGGAGGTTGAAATAGGCGTATGGTGAGGCCGGGTTGGGGCTGGCAGGCGATGCAAAATGCAAAACCGCATCCAATTTACCAGGGACGAAAATATAGTTCGAGACGTCATGGCGGTAAAAAGTGAAATGCTCGTTGCCCATCAAGTGAGCAATATTTTCGCGTGAGCCGGTGACGAAATTATCCATGCCAACGACATCATGTCCCTCTTTGATCAGGCGGTCACTCAGGTGAGAGCCAAGAAACCCAGCCGCGCCCGTAATTAGAATTCGCATACTAATCTCCACAAATGAATTTGATAATCAATAACGGGATTGGATGGATGCTGCTCCAGACCGTTCTGCCGTTAAGTGAGTCTGCACTACTTCCAGTCTAATTTCTGGATTAAACCATCACCCGTCACCTGATGTCCCGTACCGGTGGCGGCGTCGATCAACCATAGATTTCCCTGGTAAATCACTGCCACGAAATCGCCTTCCTGCTCCGATAGCGGAATCGGCGCCCAGAGCGGCGTTTGCGGAGATAAACCGGGCGAGCCAGGCTCGGGAAAAATTGTCCGACGATTGGAACCATCCCGATCCATGATGACCAACTGGTAACCGCTCGTGCCCGATTGGGTCGGTGACAGCGCCTGCAGGTAAGACACATAATAAGATATTTCGCTGCCCACCTGTCGCGCTGACGAAGCTGCCGGGTAAGCGAACATCCCGGTTTGTTGGGCGATACGCACAATCGCCTCGGAATCCAGCGTAAGGGCGCTCATGTCAAAATTGGGTGATTCTTCCGGGTTGACGAGTCCGGGTGGCGGCGCGTGGGTCACCACAAAAATCGCTCGCCCGTCCGCGCCCCAGGCCAATCCAGGAATTAAGGCCCAATCGGAGCGAGTTTGTAACGGGGTGATTTCCAGCAAAGGCGAGAGCGCCTTATTCTTGAAACTGACAATCCCCATCCCGTCGGGACGGCTGTAGGCAAGGAATTTACCGCCGGGCGACCACTGAAAGTCAGTTCCCCACCAACCGTATACGCCGCCGGTATTGGCGTCGATGATCTTCTCGCGCACGCCCAGATTCCCGTTTGTCCCGACCACCATGCGGAAAAGGTCATTGTTGGCCTGCCAGCCTGGCGGCGCTGACCGCGGCTCTACGGTTGAGTACAAAGCTCTCAGCGTGCCGGTCGTGGATGGATCCCAATCGGCAAAGTGGATGATGTTGGGCGTTTTAAGGTTGATTGGCGTGGCTTTGGGGTTTTCAATGTTGAGCGCCCAGAGCGTATTGATTTCTTCATCCGCCGCTTTGGTGGATTTTCGTGTGTACATCAACCACGCGCCGTCTTTGGAGAGCTTGAGCACGCGTCCGTCCAGGTCTCCGGTGGTGACGAGTGGCGTGCGGTTTGACGTGGAACCTTGCATCAGCCAGGCGTTGCCGCCCGCCAGGTAAACCAACTTGCCAGGAATGGACAGCGACACAAATGGCGTCTGCACGCCCACCATCACGATTTCGGGCAGGGCTTGTTCCAGCACGGTGGAACGCGAAATGCTGGTATTGACAAGTTTTCCATCTTCGTAATAGCGTCGATAAACGATTTCCTGCAGCCCGTTGTTTCCCGGCTGGATTAGTCGGGTTTCTCCTAACGGCAGTGACTCATTTCGCACGGTCTGCCGCTCAAAAGCGACGATCGATTGCTGAGTCTCAAATTCTTCGCGCCCGCGTGTCACTTTAACAGCCAATCCATCGCTGACGACGGTGTAGGCGGGCGGTTCCACTTTGTCCAGACTGGCCAGGGTCAGCCCGGCAGATTCCAGCACTTGTTGGATTTTACTGCCGGATGCGACGCTGACAGTTTTTGTCTCCCCGTCAGCGCTCAGGCTCACGGACAGGCTGACTTCACTCTGCGAGACGCGCGGCGAAAGACAACCGCTGAGAGAAAAAGCCAGCAGAGAGAGCAGGATGGTTAGCCACAGGCTGAGTTTGGGTGATAACACTTGGTATAATCGATTTACTTAACCTGGCCCGTCAGGGTCATGGTTCCGTCGGCGATGGTAATACTATCAACCCGCAACCCAACTGCCGCCGGTCCAAGCGAGCCAGTGAAAGCTTCTTCAATGAAGGCGCTGATGGTGTCATTTAATCCGCTCGGCGCCGGTAATGGCCCAAAATTGGCCGAAGCAACTGTCAATTTGGGTTTCCCATCCGCATCAATGGCGGCTGAAAGTACGATGCGCACATTGGCTTGCAGATTCCCCTGCGTGACTTTCCCGTAAACCTGGATTTCTCCATCGCGCAGATACACCTGTGGTTCACGGATAAACGGGTCGCTCTGAGAATCAAGCTTCGCCGCCAGAAGTGAAGTGATCTGGGTTTCGTTAATGGTAAGCGTCAGGGTGCCATTCTGGGCGGCGGCAGTTTGCGCGGCCTCCAGTTGCTGATCCAGGCTGCCGGCGGCCTCCGTCGAAATGGCGATCGGCGTTTCCGGGTAGGCTGGTCCACCCACAAACATTGTGCAGGCGAGTGAAGCCAGAGCAACGGTTAAAATTGATAGCGTTATAAAAAATCTGTTATTCTTCATTAGAATCTCCATCCAATTGACTTAGCGGAGCAATTATAGCATGAGCGACTTGTCACCTTTCATTGAATTGAGTCTTCCGGCATTGTTGGAAGGATTGTTATTTGTAGCGGCGGAACCGGTTTCGCCCTCGCAGCTGGCGGCGGCGCTGGATTTGACGGCTACCAGCGTTGAAAAGGGTCTGGATGAATTGGATGAAAACCTGCGCACCCGCGGCTTGCGGTTGCAAAGACACGCAGGCCGTGTCCAACTGACAACGGCGCCCGAACTGGCCGAATCCGTCGAGCGTTTTCTCGGCCTGGAAGCCACCAGCCGCCTGAGCCGCGCCGCCCTCGAGACGCTCGCGATTATCTCCTACCAACAGCCGGTGACTCGCCCAGCGGTGGATGCGGTGCGCGGAGTCAACAGCGACGGTGTGATCAAAAGTCTGCTGAGCAAAGGATTGCTGCAGGAAGTGGGCCGCTCTGAAGGCCCCGGACGACCGATCTTGTTTGGCACCACTCCAGAGTTTTTGCAGCACTTTGGTCTGAACTCGCTCACGGAGCTTCCGCCGCTTAACCTGCCGGTCGACAGCGAAAGAGACGTTGATTTGCTCAAGGGCTAAATCCGGCTCGCATCCCTTTTTCTTCCATCGTGTTATAGTCATAGCAGTAGGACAAACTGCCAGTTTGTCCTACTATTTATTTTGAGGAGAGCGTTATGCGTAAAAGAGTGGTTGTCACCGGGCTGGGTTGTGTCAGTCCGTTGGGTAATAATTTTCAGGACACCTGGTCTGCCCTGATCGCAGGGAAATCAGGCGCAGCGCCAATCACACACTTTGATGCGTCTAATCACAAGACGCGTTTTGCCTGCGAAGTCAAAGGCTTTGATGCTGCCGCTTTGTTAGGTGGCAAGGAAGCCCGCCGCATGGATCGCTTCTGCCAGTTTGCGGTGGTCGCCGCGCAGGAAGCGGTGGCGCAGGCCGGGCTGGTAGTCACTGACGAGAACCGTGATCGCATCGGCGTGATTGTAGGGACGGGAATTGGTGGCGTTGGCACCCTGCTCGAACAGGTCGAAATTTTGCGTGAAAAAGGCCCGGATCGCGTTAGCCCATTTCTGGTGCCGATGATGATTTCGGACAACGCCGCCGGGATGATCGCCATCCGCATGGGTGTGCGTGGGCCGAATGCGGCTTTCGTTACCGCCTGCGCCACCGGTTCGAATGCGGTTGGCGAGGCCGCTGAAATGATTCGCCGTGGTTCAGCGGATGTGATGCTGGCGGGTGGTTCGGAAGCCTCGATCGTCAGTGTGGCGATGGCCGGGTTGAACGTCATGACCGCGCTTTCCACGCGCAACGATGATGTGACCAGCGCTTCGCGTCCATTCGATAAAAACCGTGATGGCTTTGTGATGGGTGAGGGCGGCGCAATGCTTGTGCTCGAAACGCTCGAGCATGCCAGGGCGCGCGGCGCGAAAATCCTGTGCGAGATAACTGGCTACGGCACAACGGACGATGCCTATCATATTTCAGCTCCCGCAGAAAATGGTGCTGGTGCGGCTTTGTGTATGAAGCTGGCGCTTGAGAATGCCAGTCTGCAACCTGAAGATATCGACTATATCAACGCTCATGGCACTTCCACGCCGCTGAACGATAAATCCGAAACCGCCGCCATTAAGAGCGCTTTGGGGGAACATGCCTATAAAGTCCCGGTTTCATCCACCAAGTCGATGACCGGGCACTTGCTTGGCGCTTCGGGCGCGGTTGAAGCGGCAGTTTGCACCGAAATATTCCAGCGTGATATCCTCCCGCCAACGATCAACTATGAAACCCAAGATCCAAATTGTGATCTGGACTACATCCCCAATCAGCCGCGCCAGGCTCATCCGCGTCATATCATGTCAAATTCGTTTGGTTTTGGCGGACATAACGCCACCCTGGTTTTTAGCCGTTTTGAAGAATAGTTATTGATGACCATCTTCGCGCGTTGATATTACGGAGTTTTTATGCCTTATGCACATATTACCGGTTGGGGAATGTCTGTTCCTCAAAAGGTTATGACCAATGATGATTTGAGTAAGATCATCGATACCAATGATGAGTGGATCCGTGATCGTACCGGCATCCGCCAGAGGCACATTGCTTCTGGAACCGAAACAACCTCATCTCTTGGCACGGATGCCGCTTTCAAGGCGCTCAAAGTAGCCGGACTGATCCCTGACGATCTGGATTTGATTATTTGCTCGACTTCCACGCCGGAATATATTTTCCCGGCGACGGCCTGTCTCATTCAAGATAGGCTTGGGGCCAACAAAGCTGGTGCTTTTGATCTTTCAGCAGCTTGCTCGGGCTTCATCTATGCCATGAATATGGGAGCGCAGTCCATTCGTTCCGGTTCGGTCAAGACTGTGCTTGTGATTGGCACCGAAACACTTTCCCGCTTTGTCAATTGGCAGGATCGCAGCACCTGCATTCTGTTCGGCGATGGCGCAGGCGCGTTCATTCTACAGGCCAGCGAAAAACCTGGTGGAATCCAGGGTGCTGTGATGCATTCTGACGGTTCCGGTGGGGATTATTTATCCATACCGGCCGGCGGCAGTGCTCACCCGGCCAGCGAAATCACCATCCATACCGGCATGCACTTTATCCATATGGATGGCAAGGAAGTTTACCGTTTCGCAACGCGCGTCATGGCGCACGCCACAACGGAAGTCGCCGAAAAATCCGGTTGGAAAGTGGAAGACCTTTCATTAATCATTCCGCACCAGGCCAATTCGCGCATTATCGATGCCGCGGCGCGTGCGCTGAAGTTGCCGCTCGAAAAATTTATGGTCAATGTTGACCGTTATGGGAATACATCGACCGCCTCCATTCCGATCGCCACAGTGGAAGCCATCCAGAACAAACGGTTGAAGCCCGGCGACAAGGTCGTTTTTGTCGGATTCGGCGCGGGGCTGACCTGGGGCGCACTCGCCGCCGAATGGAGTGGGCCATTGCCATCCGAGCACTACATTACAGCAGAATGGTACAAACCCTGGGCGCGAGTCCGCTCAATACTTCGCCGTATTCTGCGCATTCTTGATGGCATCTTTTTCGGCCGCGATGCGTAGGATAGGCAATTCATATCGATTGTGATATGATCATTTCGTTGCTTGAAGATAAAACGTTGTAGAGGAGTATATTATGCGTCTTGGTGTTCCTGAACTGCTGATTTTGCTCGTGATCGTAATTGTCCTATTTGGCCCGGGACGTTTTGGAAAAGTGTTGGGTGAACTGGGTAGTGGTTTAAAATCCTTCAAAGATAACCTGAGCGGAGATAAAAAAGAAGACGAACCCAAATCTCCCACCGAAGAAACGAAGTAACCCGTCTGATCATATTTTGCCGCGGAAATCACAGAGCGTGATGAAAGTCAAACTTTGTGGTTTCTGTGGCATATTTATTTAATTGTTGAGGGAAAATGGAAATTGGCCTCCCTGAATTATTGATTATCCTGGTCATCGTCATTGTTCTGTTAGGCCCGGGCCGGTTTGGTAAAGTGCTCGGTGAATTTGGCAGCGGCCTGAAGTCATTTAAAGATAATTTCAGCGGCGATAAAAAGGATGTTGATCTGCCCAAAGCCTCCAAAAGTGAAGGGGAGAATAAGATTTCATGACCCGTTTGAATTTCCTCGACCCAAATCCGACCGGGGAACCGGTTGTTCTCCTGCTGCATGGATTGGGCGCCAATGGCTCATCCTGGACTTTTCAATTTGAGTCCCTTATGGCAGCCGGGATGCGCCCGATAGCGCCCGATTCTCCCGGTTTTGGCGCATCCCGTTATGGTGGTCATGGCTGGAACTTCAAGCGTGTTGCCGCTGAATTGGCCGAAATGCTGGAAGAACTACGGATTGGCCAAGTTTACCTGGTCGGTTTGTCAATGGGCGGAGTGATTGCGCAACAATTTGCGCTCGATTATCCACAACTTGTCAGCAAATTGGTGCTCGTAAGCACATTTTCAAAACTTCGGCCATCCAATTGGTCACAATGGTTTTATTTTGCCCAACGAATGCTGGTTGTTCATAGCGTGGGGCTGTCTTCCCAGTCGAAAATTGTTGCCAGACGGGTTTTTCCTGAACCCGATCAACAAGCTTTACGCGATATGGCCGCAGAACAATTCGCATCTGCCGATCCGCGCGCCTACCGAGCCGCCATGCGGCATCTGGGCCTGTTCAATTCGTCCCAGCGCTTGCCGGAAATAAAAATCCCCACTTTGGTGATCACGGGCGCAAACGACAGCACCGTCACACCATCCCGACAAAAAATGTTGGCGGAAAACATCTCCGGGGCGAAACAAGTCATTATTCCCGGAGGGGGGCATGCCGTGGCGATTGATCAGTCCGAAACCTTCAATACGATCCTGTTGGAATTTCTGAAAAATTAGCCCGTTAATATTTCTCTGATAAATTTCTTGTTTTTTGTTGCGTCATGTCGGGTAAAATTTTTCTTGGCGGTTAGAATTCATCGCTTCCTCTATGCAAGAATAAATGTGCACAATTGGTATCCTGGGATTTTCATCTAATTGCTGAATCTCCAGGATAGCTGGAGTTTTTTGAGTCTATTCAAGGAGATAAAAAATGGCTGATTCTTCTGAAACCCCAACATTAGAAAACGGACAGTCTTTTTCTTTCAAAGCAGAAACGAAGCAACTTCTGAACATCCTGATCCATTCTTTGTACAAAGATAAGGAAGTCTTTCTGCGTGAACTGCTTTCGAACGCATCAGACGCCCTCAATCGGTTGCGATTCGAGTTGCTCACAAACCAGGCAGTGCTCGATCCAGAAGCAGAAATGTGCATCCACATTTCTGTGGATAAGGAAGCCGGAAAGATCACAATTCGGGATACCGGCATTGGCATGACCAGGGAAGAGATGATCGAGAACCTGGGCACCATCGCCCAATCTGGCGCGCGGAAGTTTTTGGATGCGGCCAAAGACCAAAAGGGAGACTTCGCCCAGGTGATTGGTCAATTTGGAGTCGGGTTTTATTCAGTCTTCATGGTCGCTGATTGGGTCAAGGTCACCTCGCGCTCCTTTCAACCCGAGGCCGAGGCTGCGCTCTGGTTTGCCCTTGGCGAGGATAATTTCCAAATTGGTCCGGCGCAGAAGGCCGAGCGGGGAACGATTATCGAAATCAAGCTGAAAGATGATCTGACTGAATTTGCGAACGAATTCCGCATCAAAGAGATTATTCGCAAGCACTCGGATTATATTGGCTTTCCAATATATGTCGGTGATGAGCAGGAACAGGTTAATAAGCAGACCGCCATCTGGCGAACTGCCCGTCAAAATGTGACTGAAGAACAATACAAGGACTTATACCGGCAGTTGACGCTCGATTTTGAAGAGCCGCTTTTTCACTCCCATCTGATTACAGATGCGCCAGTGCAAATGTATGCCTTGCTCTACATTCCCGGAAAATCTGAGCGTGGCGTTTTCTCCTTGCGCAAAGACGATGGGTTGAAGCTGTATTCCAAAAATATCCTGATTGACGAGTATTCAAAGGATTTGCTGCCTGAGTATTTGCGCTTCATACAGGGCGTGGTTGATTCGGAAGATTTACCCTTGAATGTTTCCCGCGAGACCATTCAAGCAACCGGGATGATGACCCGTTTGAAAAAAGTTCTGACGGGTCAGGTATTGAAGGAGCTGGAAACACTCTCTAAAAACGACGCCGAAAAATACCAGGCGTTTTGGCAGGAATTTGGCGGATTCCTTAAGCAGGGAGTGGCGACCAGCCAATCCGAAACGGAGAAAATTTATCCATTCCTGCGATTTAAAACCAACTTGCATCCCGAGACCTGGTCTTCGTTGGACGACTACGTTGGTCGAATGCCAACCGGGCAGAAAGGTATTTACTTCATCATTGGCGACGATCCCAAATCTGTCTTGCGCAGTCCGCACCTGGACTATTTCCAAGCACAAGGCACGGAAGTTTTATTACTGACCGAGCCGATTGATTCCTTTATGCTGATGGGCTTGCACAAATTCAAAGATTTCGAGCTAAAAAACGTCGCTCAATCGGATGATACGATTCCAGAAAAACCGGAGAACGAAAAGGAAGAGACAGAAAAAATCCCTGCGGCTGATTTCGATACCCTGATCGAGCGCTTTAAACAGATATTGGGAGAAGATGTCGTTGACGTGCGAGGGAGCAGCAGGCTTTCACAGTCAGTGGCTCGCCTGGTGGATCCCGAAGGAAGCCTCAACCCGGAAATGCAGCGCGTCTACAAGTATTTGGGGAAGGATTTTGAAGTTTCCAAGAAAATATTGGAATTAAATCCATCTCATCCAATCTTGAAAAACCTGTTGGCTTTGGATTCGCAATCGGAATTGCAGAGACTGGTCATTGAGCAAATTTACGAAAGCGCTTTACTTGTGGAAGGTTTGCACCCGGATCCATCCAGAATGGTGCCGCGGGTTCAGGAAATTATCCAGGCGGCTCTGGGCAAGAATTAATTACAAATCTGTTAGGCGATCTGTGCAGGATTGGGCTGTGTTCGTACTGGTAAAACAGCCTGTAAATGTTATAATTTAGCCTGTAATAGTCAGGATTTAATTTTCGGTTTTCAGTTTTGCAAGGTGTGTGTCACTCGAAATAGAAAATGATACAATCTTAATGAAATTGAAACGAAAAGGCAAAGTCGATTAAAGTCGACGACGCAAAGCCACGGGTCTAAAACCGAGCTATCGGTCATTGATCGCCAGGCCGCCGAAGTCAAGACAATCAATACAAAGTCTTGCAGGTCTGGTGTTTTTACCAGACCTGTTATGTTTAAGAAGACAAACCGGAGCAAGCCATGAAAACACAAAGATTTTCCCACCTTTCACGAGTGTTGACGACAATTGTAATGCTTGTAATGCTGATGAGTTTGACTGGCGGTAATGTGCCGGCGAACGCAGCGGCCAGTCAGGCCTCTTACATCGTTCAGGCAACCAGTACTGATTTGGCTGTAAGCCTTGTCGAGAAATGTGGAGGTACGGTTACTTCGCGCCTCTCCATTATCCGGGCGGTTGCCGCTAATCTTTCTGATGTTTGCGTTGCGCAGCTGCGCCTGGAGGAAGGTATTGTTTCCATCACTCCGAACGGCACAGTGAAATCCAGTGAAAGCAGCAAGCCCGGTGATAAAGAAAAAGCAAAAGAAATAGAAAAAGCAAAAGAAGCTGAAAAAGAAAAAGATAAAAATAAAAATAAAAATAAAAATGTTCCTGCTGCTGATTTCCCGAACGTAGTCGGCGCTGATGTGGTTTGGGGACAAAATGTGATCGGTTCCGGCGTGACGGTGGCCGTGCTCGATACTGGTTTGGGCAATAATTTGCCCGCCCTCACAAAAACTGTGAACAACGAAGAAGGCCGCATTGTTGCTTGGAAAGATTTTATTTCCAAAAAGAATAAGAAGCCGATCGATCCCAACGGGCATGGTTCGCATGTGGCTGGAATTATCGCCAATAGCGAAAAAGGCGTGGACGGCGAATGGAATGGTGTCGCTCCTGGCGTAAACTTGGTTGGCGTACGCGTCCTTGATGAACAGGGCGCTGGTACATACGAGACCGTTATTTCGGGCTTGCAGTGGGTACTGGAAAACAAGGATCAGTACAATATCCGAATTGTCAATCTGTCGCTGGTTGCTCCGGTGCAATCACCGTATTGGGCTGATCCGCTCGATCAGGCTGTGACAGCGGTTTGGGCTGAAGGTGTGACGGTAATTGTGGCGGCTGGCAACAGTGGACCGGATGCAATGACCATCACTGTCCCTGGGAACAACCCCTACGTTGTTACCGTTGGTGCCTTTACGGATAACTTTACTCCCGCGGACTGGAACGACGATTACATTGCGCCGTTTTCCTCTGCTGGCCCAACTCTGGATGGTTTTGTCAAGCCTGACCTGGTTGCCCCCGGTGGACACATGGTTTCGGTTGTTCCGAACGACTCTGTCTTGGCCAAGCAATATCCTGAGAATCAACTCAAATCGAATTACTTCAAGCTGGCTGGTACCTCGCAGGCTACTGCTGTAGTCTCAGGTATTGCCGCTCTGATCATTTCGAAAAACCCCGGGCTGTCTCCCGATGAAGTCAAGATGCGACTTACTGACACTGCTCTGCCTTGGGTGGATGTCACTACCAATGAAGCACTCTACAGCATGTGGCAGCAGGGTGCTGGTATTGCCAATGCGCCTGATGCAGTCTTTGCAGCTGATGTTAGCGGCGTTGCCAATGCTGGTATGGATATCCAGGCCGACCTGGCCGGGACCACACATTACGAAGGTTACTCCTATTACGATGAAGCCACTGGCACCTTCCATTTGTATGATCCTTATGCTGATTGGGCTGGTGGATATGGTGAATGGAATGGGGCTTATGCACCTTCGGCTGGTGGTCGCGGTGCTTGGGCTGGTGGTCGCGGTGCTTGGGCTGGTGGTCGCGGTGCTTGGGCTGGTGGTCGCGGTGCCTGGGCTGGTGGTCGCGGTGCCTGGGCTGGTGGTCGCGGTGCTTGGGCTGGTGGTCGTGGTGCCTGGGCTGGTGGTTATACTACTTGGGCAGGTGGTCGTGGTGCTTGGGCTGGTGGTCGCGGGGCTTGGGCTGGTTCAACTTTCACGGCTCCGGGTTTCATCGATAGTTTTTCAGCGGGTGAAAGTCCGAATGCATCACTCTCGACTGCGACAATTTCTTACTTCTTACAAGATCAGTAAAATATAACTTGAAGGAAAAGCAAAAACCCCCAGCTTTCTTTAGCTGGGGGTTTTTTTTGCATTTCGATCGTTAAACTGTCAGCCGCTTAATGATTACTTGTGGGTGAGCATTTCCCCTGCAAAAAATAGCTTACTACCCTTGGAGTAATTCCAAAGGGGTAAGACTGATTGAAGTAATATTTTGGAGAGGTGTTTGGTTAATGCATTGAGATTCTTTGGAGTTGCTCATGAAACAGAGTTGGATGTCAACTCTGTTCTTAATTTCGCTAGTTTTTGTAAGTCTATGCGCGCTCCAAGTTCTTCGAAGATTTTCTGGGCTAGTATCAAGCAGGATTTGGCAAGCATGCGGTTTGATTGGTGCATCGCCAGACGCGCCAAGCTCATTAACAGACGCCCGCGCTCAAGACGATTGCCAACAGCTTCAAAGATTGCTTCTGCCTGCCGATACAGTCTTTGGGCGGTTTCTAAATCGTGTGCACGTAAGGCTGTATCCCCAAGTAAACGTAAGGCGCTTCCCTTTACCTCCGTCTCGTCCTCATCCAGTAAAGCCAGCGCCTGTTCGCCGCAACGAGTGGCATTCAACATGTCGCGCAAGCCAAAATAAATACTGCCCATGTTGACATACACGTCCGCCAGGTTGGTTTTTTCGCCCAGACTTTTGAACATAGCCTCACTGCGTTGGCTATATTCCAGGGCAATTGTCCATTCTCCGATAGTATTGAAGAGCAGGCTCAGGTGATGATTGGTTAGTGCAACATAGAAATTATGCCCGATCTGCTCGGCCTGACTCAAGGTTTCTTCAAGATACTGGCGCGCCTCGTCCGGATAGCCGCGATCGAGCTGGAGCAATCCCAGGTTGATATTTAGGATAATGATTCCCTCCACATCTCCCAGCCTGGTTTGCAGCTCAGCGCTGAGCTTGAAATTATCGAGAGCTTTATCCCATGCGCCTTGCTTAACACCTAACAGTCCCAAATTATTATATGATCGTGCAACTCCAAGGATATCGCCGATATCTTTGCGAATAACGAGGCTTTTCGCTAAGACATCGCCTGCTTCCTTCAGACGGTCTTTTTGGTAATATATTCCGCCCAGGCGATTATAAATTGATGAAACGATGTCGAGGCGCGAGGCTTTTTCGGCCAATCCTTGTGCATCCATTAAGTATTTTTCGGCATCATCCAGACTGCCTCGGCGGGAATAGATCCAACCAGTATCATTTAGAATTTGAGAAAGCTCGGCGGGTGAATCGAGTCCGGCGTCCTGAAGCAGCTTATGCGCTGTCTCCAGACACACCAGCGCCTGATCGTAATCGCCCTGACGCTCATGAGTCATGCCAATTTTCCGCTGCAGGCTGCAGGCGATTTCGGCGCTTGCTTTTTCATCAAGAGCCCATACTTGGAGGGCGCGCTCGTAGGCTGCGCGCGTGTTGGGATAGTCGCCGGCCAGGGCCAGGGCATCGCCCAGCCCGGTATGAACCTGCAGCGCTTGTTGTGGAGTATGGTCCGTATCTGGGAAGAGTGAGAGCGCATCTTCGAAGTATTTTTGTGCCTGGGAAGTGTTGTAGTTGCGCGCAGATTTTTGACCGGCCAAGATGAGATAATGTAGCGCGCGATCACCGCGGTCGCTCCAAAAATAATGCCGGGCCAGGACGTCGATCTGATCTTCCAGGTGGTCGGCGTACATCTTTTCAATGACATTTGCCACCCGGCCGTGTAGTTCCTTCCGCTCGCGCTTGAGCAACGTTCTGTAGATGGTATCTGAAACCAGCACGTGCTTAAACATATATTCGCCGCCCGGTGACGAGTCAGGCAATAGAAATTCGCGGTCAAGCAGGATCGGGAAGGAACTGTCAATTTCAGTACTTGTAAGTTCTGGCAGGCATTCAAAGATCAGCGCGCGCGTAAATGCCCGTCCAATTACACTGGCTACCTTCAGAATGTGGCGATGCAGGAGTTCCAGGTGGTCAAAACGGGTCAGAATCAGGCCTTCGAGCGTATCCGGCACGCCCAATGTGTCCAGATCGACTTTTTCGGTAAATTTCCAGCGACCTTCTTCGCGCTGCAGCAGATTCTTATCCATCAGCATGCGCAGAATTTCTTCGATATACAGCGGGATACCGGCAGCTCGTTGAACGATGTTGTTGCGCAGGGTTTCGGGCATGTTGTAAATTGCCAAAAGTTGCGAGAGCAGCCGGTCGCTCTGATCGGGCGAAAGGTTTTTCAGCGAGAGATCGGTAAAGCGTAGACGGAGTTGATCACCTGCGCGTTTTGTGATTTCTGCCAATTTTCCTTCTGCGAAGGAACGTGAAACAGCCACGATCACGATGGGGTTTTTGTGCAGAAGCTCAAGCAGAAAATCAATCAATTCCAATGAGCCATCGTCCGCCCAGTGCAAATCTTCCAGAATCAGGACCACAGGTTTTTGTAGCGATTCCGCCAGAATCAGCTCGCGCATTGCCAGGAAAATCTGTTGGCGAAGTTGATCCGCTGCCAGGAATTCGATGCGCCTGGCCGTGTTGGGATTGGAGAGGGGCAGAGAGAGCAGATATTCAAGATAAGGCAGGACATCATCCACCCGTTCTGGCAAAACACGCGTAACCAGCGCCTGCAGCCGGGCGGCACATTCAGATTTAGGGGTTTCAGCATCTACTTCCAACGAGCGAAGAAGGACATCCTGGAAGATCCAGTAGGAAACACCTTTGCGGTAGATCAGGCTGTAGCCTTCGCCTACCTGCACATGAAGTTGCGATAAAAAGGATTTGAATTCCGAAATGAGACGACTTTTCCCGATTCCGGCCTCACCACTGACTGCTACGAATCGTCCAATTTTTTCGCTAGTCATGGCGTTGACGGTTTGGCGCAGCCGTTCAAGCTCACCGTCGCGGCCAACCATCGGCGCGTATAATCCTTCGATACCGCGTACAGAGCCAGGGTTGGCTTTGGCGCCAATTACGCGATGTGCGGTAACGGGTTGGCTAATTCCTTTCAATGTCAGCGGGGGAACGGATTCAAAATCGAACAGGTTGCGTACCTGTCGGAAAACGGCGTCACTGACCAGGATTGTTCCCGAACTCGCAGCGGATTCGATGCGGCTGGCAAGATTGACCACGTCGCCGATAGCGGTGTAGTTCATCATTCTGTTCGAGCCTACCCCTCCAACAATCACATGACCGGAGTGCAGGCCGATATGGGCGTTAATTTCTGAGCCCAACTCGTCTTGCATTTGTGCGCTCAGGGCAGCAAGGTCTGATTGCATGTCTAGTGCCGAACGAATGGCCAGTTCGGCATTGTTTTCATGGGCGATGGGAGCGCCAAACAAGGCCATCAACCCATCCCCGGTGAATTTATCTACGATACCGTCATATTTATAGACATCGTTGGCGAACATTTTGGTACATTGCTGCACTAAATCATATAACTGTTCGCTGTCGATTTTTTGCGAAAGGCGGGTGTATCCAGATAAATCCACGAAAACTACGGTTACCTGGCGACGCTGACCGGCGGCCTCCAAACCTGCTTGGCGAAACCGATCCAATAAATCAGTGCCCACCATTTCGCCAATCTGATTGGCAGGTTCCTTTTCGACAACGGGTTCAATGGTCGGCAACATGCCAGTGCCCAGAAGGCGCAGCCCGCAGTTTCCGCAGAAGCGCATGTTTGACGGGTTAACTACACCGCAGTTTCTGCACTGGATTGGAGGTATGATGGGGACGTTCGAGGAATCAGTCATATAAGTTCAATAAGTTGAAACGGAGCATTTTTGTGCCAATACCATGACTAAAGGCGCGGAGTGAGAATATACTGTCATTATATTATCTATCTGGTATTATGCGCCATTCGTTTGTATTATGCAATGTAAATAAAATTATGATGACGTCATTCGGCCTGGGATTGACTACGGAAATACGTCTTTTCGAAAATCACAATCATCTGGGATGGATACTTCAGTAAACTGTACAGGGTGAAATTATAACTGAAACCTTCATTGCGCTGAAATGTAAATTGAGTGCATGATTTTTTGTTATATACCTGGCTTTGTGATTTTTGGAAATCCAGATAGATGCGAACTACCCATCTCTGCTGATGCGGTATAATATCGCTTGCGTCTGCAGTTTGACGTAGGCCCCCGTAGCTCAATGGATAGAGCGCCTGACTTCGGATCAGTAGGTTGCGAGTTCAAATCTTGCCGAGGGCACCATATCTGGCGGTAAATCAATGAAATACCCCGTCTGTGGGGATAAATAGCCTGTGAAAAACAGGCTATTTATTTTGAGAGCTTACTGGAGCTTATCTTTTCGACTAATCCAAAATCCGGGATTCGTTTTCAATTGTTAACGAACCTTCAGTCTCTTTGGCAATCGGACTCAAGTCGTCCATCAGCTTTACTGCCTCATCATTTGAAGCCGGAATAAAGTGGTAGTAGACATCGAGGGTGGTCGAAATACGGGAATGGCCAAGAATCTTGGATACGATTCCAACTGGTATTTTGTGGGATAGCATGATTGAAGCCGCTGTATGCCTGAGCGAATGAAATTTTATTTTCGGAACTCCCGCCTTTTTTAATACCCGATTGAATTCACGGCGCAGGTTGGAAATCTCCAATGGCGTTCCGACCGATGATGGAAATATGAGTCCGTATTCCCGCCATCGTTTTCCGGCTACAGACTTGATGGTTTCAACACGAACCAATTGTTCCCGAAGAATTCTGGCTGTATTTGCTCCTACTTGAATTGATCTGACTCCTGATTTTGTCTTTACCGGACAATATCATCCCGACATGCGGAGTCCGGCGAGCCTGCCGTTTTACGTTGATAATTGCGAAATTGTCTCCAAACACAATTTCCTTCCGCTTTAGACCAATCAATTCCCCCGCTCTCATACCGGTGATAGAGGCTGAGTCAAATAATGCAAAATACGGACTGTCCATCGCCGCCATGATAAATTGCGATAATTGGGATTCCGTGAGCACATCCATTTCATCGGGAACTGTGTCATTATCAACATAATCATCGTCATTTTCGTTGGCAGCTAAATATTCCTTTGCTTTCATCTCCACCATTGAGCTATGACCTGTTCTACTTGGTAAATTTGCGTGGTCGGATGGGTTGTAGCCGATATAGCCCTGTTTAATCGCATCAGAAAGTGCTGAGTGCAATATTCTATGGATATACCGAATTGTGGCTTCCCCCCGACCATTATCAAATAATTGAGCATAAAACGCATTGATTCCAACAAGTTTCAGGTCACTCAGCTTGGTAGTTCCCATATAAGGAACGATATCCTTTTCGCAATACTTTTTGTAGTCATGGAATGTACTGAGCCTGAGATTCTTGCTTCTGTCATCCAACCATTTTCCCAAGAATTCAGATAATTTCATGCGTGAGCCGGAAAAACTCAAGCCTTTATCGACTTGATTCAAGGTTATTTTTATCCATTCCTGACACTCACGTTTGGTTGCTGCGGAATGAAATAATCGGTTGCCATCAAGGGTGACATAAGCTCGCCATTTCCCATTTGCGCGCTGATTGAGTGAGCCTTCGCCCCGACCTCTTCGCCGCGTCACCATTTTGATGCTCCCAATCTATTCATTTTTGAATTGATCCATTCTTAAGACGGAGAATGATTTCATCTCCCGGTTTGATCTGCAATTCTTTGCGCAATTTGGACGGGAGCACGATCCTGCCGCCTGAACGTATTTGCACCCGGTATTCCATTTTGGCCAGCAATTTTAGTGAATTTGTTTAATTGAACACACCACTTTCGTGAAAAGTGACAAAATTCAAAGATGGTTTCTGTCAGAATTTCAGCAGTATCTCGTTTATCGATAAATCCCCCTGTCGAATAAATCAACCTTCTGCTTCTAGCAATTTTTCCAAGCCAATTACCAAGGGTGGCAAATCATTTTGGATCGCACGCCAGATAATTGGAAGGCTGACGCCAAAATATTCATGCGCCACAATGTTGCGCATTCCGCGCATTTCCAGCCAGGCCAACTCTGGATATTTTTCCTGGATTTCGAGTGGGATATGTCTGGCAGCTTCGCCAATGATTTCAAAATTGCGGATCACAGCATCCACAGTTTTATCATCCTCGCTAAATTTTTCAAAGATCATCCCAACTGTGTAGGTATTGATCTTTTCAATGCAAGTCATAATATCTTCCACGCGAATTTTCCAGCTTCTTTCAGGCGACATGCACAGCCTCGCTCAAAATAGATTCGCGCATTGAAGGTCTTAATGCGTCTGGAGTTACCAGGTCTATGCGGCGTTTGGTCAGCTCTTCCAAGTAATATTTCAAACGGATAAACTCGAACAATCCTACTGGCTGATCAAATTCAACCAACACGTCAATATCACTGTTGTGGGTTGCTTCACCACGTGCAAAGGAACCAAAAACAGCCAGTGATTTGACTCCGCGCTGGTATAAATCAGCCTGATGATCCATCAGGATTTTCGATACGGAACTCAAGTTCAATCCATCCACTTGTTTCACCTCTTTACTTGATTATACATCGACGAATGAAATCCAAGAACACCGAGATTTTCAAATTCGCAATGATAATGATTGAGTGGGCCAGACATTTATAAACTTTTATCCACGGGAGATCCCAACAAGTGCGCTTCATGTTGCTTTGGGCTAGATATTGTGGCACACAATTAAGTGAGCAGACTTTTGAATAAGTTGCGAAACTTGACTTTGTAACACCGCGCCTAATTATGCCCGGTGTGGTAGTTGCCCACGCCACCGATATTCCCGAACCGGACATGAAACTTTCACTTCTTCAGGTGCGATAGTCCCGCACGCCGGGATTTGTCCAGTAAGAACACCTGGATGCTGTGCGGGGTCTATCGGGCAACTGGCAGTTCTACCGCAATGGCGTTTTATTTCAAAACATAAAGGAGGCAGTATGGCTAAAAATCAGAGAATGTAGGTTTATAGTTCATCGAAACCACCTGCTCTAAAAGTGTCAACGAATACAAAAGTAATTGTCCAGCTAGCGGCGAACGAACTTGTGGAAAAGGTTTTGAAACCAAAACACATTCAACCTCCGCTCGCGCCTGATGAATTTCAGCACAATTACATTGCCGATATTTATACAAAGTGATATCGACACTATTTTTACTTTTGCGCAAAATATAATGTGCCTGGCCCCAACGCTCTTTCACCTTTCTTTGAAGCCAAGTTTGTTCGGCTGGAATATACCCAAGACAATCGGTTCAATATGGCCTTCATGCGCTATACTGACGAGTGGGTAGAAATTTATCAAGATTTATCGATTGAACAGTGTTTGGCAGCAGTTGAAAACGACCCATTTTTTCATCCGTAACCATTAGGCAAAGATAAAGCCGAAATGCTCATTTGAATAAAAGGCGTTAGTCGCTATAGTATTCTTATTATTACCGTTCGATCAGGGATTGTAAGAAAAAGAACGCAGCCACGATTTCATCCAATAGCCGTCTTTTTTGCGATTTTCCCCCATAGAAAACGACTATTGTGGCATCTCAAACCAAAATATCATTCATACTCACTCATTTCAAATAAAAAGGATTGATATGAAACAAGCTTCTCCTGAAGGATTAAAATGGTTCCAGAATGCTCGCTTTGGTATGTTCATTCACTGGGGTTTGTATTCCATCCTGGCACGAGGTGAATGGGTAATGCACAACGAACGGATCCAGGTGCCGGAGTACGAACCGCTCGCACAACAGTTTAGCCCGACCAAATTCAACGCAGAAGAATGGGTGAGTGTCGCGGCAGATGCCGGGCAGATGTATATTGTCATCACCAGCCGCCACCACGATGGGTTCAGTATGTACGACACTGCATTGAGCAACTACAAAGTTACCAACAGTCCCTTCCGGCGAGATCCGCTGCGTGAACTGGCTGAAGCCTGTGCCCGCCGCAGCGACATTAAGCTGGGCTTTTACAGTTCCCTGCTCGATTGGCATCACCCAGCCTATCGCTTCCGGAAAGAGAGCGGATTGGCGTGGTCGGACTATCTGGGATTTTTGCATGGTCAGGTGCGCGAACTTTGTACCCAGTTCGGCGAAATCGCCTGTCTGTGGTTCGATGGTGATTGGCCTGACAATTTGCTGAGCGCTGATAATGCTTATTTCGAGGCAGGTGGTTCATTCGAATATGAAAAACTGTATGAGATGATCCACACTCTCCAGCCGGATGCCGTGATCCACAACAACCGGCATGGCGAACCACTCCCTGGAGAAGATATTCAGGGCTTTGAGCAGGATTTGCCGGGCCAAAATACAGTAGGGTTCAACACAACGAAAATTTTTGATTTACCGATCGAAGTTTGCATGACCATCAATGACAATTGGGGCATCCATCAGCAGGATGAGAACCACAAATCGACGCAGCGCTTGATCCGCACCCTGGCGCGCGCCGCCAGCGTTGGTGCCAATACCCTGCTCAATATCGGCCCAACGGCGTCCGGCGAGATTTTGCCTGTGCATGCCGAACGGCTGCGAGAGGTGGGTAAATGGCTGGCGGTGCACGGCGAATCGGTTTATGGCACACAAGCAGGCCTGATCCCCTCCACGCAGGATGGTTCATTGGTTAGCACACGCCAGGGCAAAGTAAATTATGTCCATGCGCTGGACTATATCAGCGATTGCCTGACGCTGAGAGAGAGCCCGGCTGCGCTGACGAAAGCTACTCTGCTCAGGGATGGTTCGCCAGTAAAGCTGACAACTCGTGGTGACACCAGCATTCTCACACTTTTGCCTGAACAGCGTGACCCAACCGATACTGTAATCCGGCTGGAGTGAGAGGCATGTGTTGTTCTCATTGGTAAAGCAGCCGCTGACTTTTTCAATGGGGAAGTCCTACTCTGCTGCGCTTCTGGGATAATATTGCCCACCACCTCAATACAGAAAGTTGAAGAATGATATTACCAAAGAAGCGTGACTCTAGATTTATCACTATACGTCGCGGTGGTACTCTCCAAGATACAGACCATCATTTGCTTGCACTATGGGCAGCCGATTGTGCACAACATATTTTGCGCCTATTTGAAGAAACTCAACCTAATGACGAGCGCCCACGTCGAGCCATTGAAGCGGCGCGTGCTTGGGCGCAAGGCGAGATTACAATGACTCAATCAAAAGCAGCGGGGGGTCACGCGATGGCGGCAGCCAGAAATCTGAGTGGAGCGTCGCGCTATGCTGCATATGCGGCTGGTCAGGCGGGGGTGGTCGCTCATGTAGCAGCGCATGAATTGGGTGCAGCAGCCTACGCAATTAAGGCAGTACGTGAAGCAGCACTTGATGGTCACATTGAAGAATCTGGCCGCCTTGAGTGCAAATGGCAACGCGCACACCTTCCAAGTGGAATCCGCGACCTAGTACTTGACGATCAAAAGTTACGCAACGATATCTGTCGGTTTGTATTTAATTGTTAACCAGTTTGCATGTATCGCATCTACAAGGTAAAAAGCAGACCAAAAGCATTGTGCAAAATCTGCCCACCGATTAACACAGTGTCAAGGGATCAAGAAAAAACCAGGCCTGGCGATCTCCGAAGGGAGAAAAGCGATCTGTTTTACTTTAGGAGATGTGCCAACGTCAGAAACAGGATTCGATGATAATTATTAGCAAGTTCCCGCTATATTCCAGGTTCGCAGTGATAAGAATATAGATATTTGCTCACTCGTTTTCAGCAACCCTGTGAGTGATGCGCTGTATCTCCTGCCATGCCTTGTTCGAATTGCATGTTTAGGTCTTGATGTTGCCTTAAAATGCGTGTAAGCCACTACGTTTGTGACGGGTATGCTCTTATCAGGCAATAAATTTCACATCTTTTAACTAGTTTTCGCAACTCCGTACGTTTTAGGTGAGATTCCAAACGTAGGAGTTGTGAAAAGACGATCTTCATATTCTCAACGATGGTTTCCGAATGGGTGGTTGCACCTCGGTGTCTTATGGTCTTTATACTCAGGATAAACCGCTCGCCAAAACCTATCCAAATCTACCCATGGCAAATTTGATGTTTGGTTCCTGTTTCCACGAGCATTGCCGAGAAACTCGGACTTACGTGCTCTTCGCAGGCGTTACTTCCGGCAGA
>CAILYI010000094.1 GCA_903838415.1 uncultured Anaerolineae bacterium
CATAGCATGTGCCATATCCAGAGTACTATCTTTTGGTTTAAATTCTTTCCTTGCATCCAGCGCTTCACGATCGTAACAAACATTTCTGCGACCTTTGGGGCTTTCCGCCGAACAATCATAAAAAATGTACTCGCCCGTTTCCTGATCATAACCAACCGCATCCGGTTCACCGCCAGTGCTTTCCATTTCATTGAGCGACCATAGTTTTTCAAGGTTGGCTTCCAGCTTTGCTTGTACGTTAGGAATGGCTGAAAAATAACTTACCGGTTTGCGAAAGAAAAGGGTGTATCATCGGCAAAAAAGCCAGAGGATACCAAGATGGAATCACCCTATTCAGAAACTATCGCTGAGAATATGAAGTTCGTCTATTCGGAACTCTCTGAAAAAAGCCGTCGTTTGTTTGCTGGATTAGAAGCTCAGAAATTGCAACGAGGTGGTCAGAAGTACATAGCCGACTTGCTTGGATGCACAACCAAAACCGTGCGACGTGGCGAAAGAGAATTGAAAGATGTGAAATTGCTGCCTGAAAAAGAGCGTATTCGCCACAAAGGCGGTGGACGAAAACGAATTTTGGAAAAACATCCAGAGCTAAATGAGCAATTTGAGCAGGTGTTGGCAGAAGATACAGCTGGTAGTCCCATGAATGCTGATATTCGTTGGACAAGTCTCACGCCGAACCAAATTGCAGATGAATTGTCGAGAAAAGAACACTCCGCGAGTGCATATACCGTGAAGCAATTGCTCAAAAAGAACAGATTCAAGAAGCGCAGGGCCCGCAAAAGCCTGAGTTTGGGAACTTGTCTCTTCCGAGATGAACAATTCAAAAACATATCCTCACTCAAAAAGAAATTTCTCGAGGCAGGCTTACCGATTATTAGCATCGATACCAAGAAAAAAGAACTTTTGGGCAATTTATATCGTGATGGACACTTGTATACAAAAGACATCATCCGGGTTTACGACCATGACTTTCCTTACCTGGCGGATGGCGTTGTCATTCCGTACACCATTTATGATATTCGGCATAACCGGGCTTATGTCTATCTTGGAACCAGCAAAGATACAGCAGAATTTGTTGCCGATTGTATTCGGCACTGGTGGCTCAATTATGGAAACGAACTCTATCCTGCGGCATCTGCAGTGTTGATCTTGGCAGATGGTGGAGGCAGCAATTCATCTCGCCACTTTATTTTCAAGTCCGAACTCGAAATATTGGCCCAAGAATTATCCATCGAAATCCGCATGGCGCATTATCCACCATACTGCTCCAAATGGAATCCAGTTGAACATCGCGTTTTTCCACATTTGACACGGGCCATGCAAGGCGTCATTCTTACCAGCCATCAATTGGTGCAAACTCTGTTTGAGAGAACAACTACTCGCACCGGACTGAAAGTTATTGTAAACATCATCGAAACCGTCTATCAAATCGGGCGCAAGGTCGCTGATGACTATAAAGATACCATGCGCATTGTTTTTGATGATTTCTTGAGACAGTGGAACTATCGAGCCATTCCATTGACGGTACCACTTTGAGGTAACTTATTTTTTCGGCATTCCTAAGTCAATCACATCGCGCGGGAAGTCAATAACATCGCAGCGTAAGTCAATCACAGCACGGCGGAAATTGGGAAATTCAGCGGGGCCAGTCGTCAACAGGCGGTTTTTCGTAACAAATGATGCGGGGCCGCGAAGCGACATCTCCGGTTACACCGATAAAAAGCCGTGTCAAGGGATGAGCCAAAAAGTGAATGAAAAGGCCGGGTATCTGGAAAAAGATGCCCGACCTTTTTTCTTGGGGAAGGTTTGAAGCGATGCTTTATCTAGAAATTGCTGATCGCTGGTTCGTGCCGGGAAATCAGACAACCCCGGGTATAATAGCCGCTCATTCAGCGCCCCGAAACGCATGAAGATAAAAAAGGAACAGGACATGGCCTCACTTTCACGACGTGATGTACTTAAATTGACCGCGCTCTCCCTGGGGGCGCTGCTGGTGATGCGCTGCGCGCCGGAAAAAACGCTCCCGGCTGCCACCCGGACGGCTGGCACGGCCACCCGGCAGCCACCCGCTCCCACCGAAACGCCGCAATCCACGCCTGAGCCAACCGTCAGCCCCGACCTGCCGCGCGAGACCGAAGTGCTGGTGATCGGGGCCGGGATGGCTGGTCTTTCGGCGGCCCGCCGCCTGAAGGAACTGGATTATGACGTCATCCTGCTCGAAGCCCGTCAGCGCTTCGGCGGGCGCGTCTGGACGGAACGTTCGCTGGGACTGCCGCTCGATTTGGGCGCATCCTGGATTCATGGCGTCAACGGCAACCCGCTCACGGCGCTGGCCGACCAGGTCAACGCCCAGCGCGTGGAAACCAACTACGACAGCCTGACCATCTTCAACACGGATGGCGCGGAACTGTCAGATGCGGAAGCCACCGCCCTGGAAGCGGATTACGATAACCTGATGGCGCAAATCGCGGAATGGCAGGATGCCTTCGATAACGACGTCTCCCTGCAAGCGGCCATCGACCAGTACCTGAGCGCCCGCAACTTCTCCCCGGAGGCCCTGCGCAAGCTGACCTACTCAATCAATACCACCATCGAGCATGAATACGCCGCCGATGTGCGCGATCTCTCGATGTTCTGGTTCGATGACGCCGGTGAATACAGCGGCGGCGATGTCATCTTCCCGCAAGGCTACGACCAGCTTACCCAACAGCTGGCCGATGGGCTGGATATCCGCCTGGACGAAAGTGTCCAGCGCATCAGCTATGGCGCGGATGGAGTGCGCGTTCAGACTCAAAGCGGGGAATATGCCGCCCAAAAAGTGGTCGTGACGCTGCCGGTGGGCGTGCTGCAAAAAGGAATCGTCCAGTTTGAGCCGCCTTTGCCGGCCAAAAAGCAATCCGCCCTGAAGCAGTTCGGGTTTGGCGTGCTGAACAAGGTTTACCTGCGCTTCTCCGAGGCTTTCTGGGACAGCGACAGCCATTTGCTCGGGTATATCTCGGAAGAAAAGGGTCATTTCTGCGAATGGCTGAACCTGGCGGCGCTGATTGATCAGCCGGTGCTGCTGGGATTCAACGCCGGGAGCTATGGCCTGGAGATTGAATCGTTGAGCGACGCCGAAATCTTGAGCGCCGCCCGCGAAACCCTGGGACTCATGCTCGGCCAATCGATCCCCGAACCGCAAGGCTGGCTGATCACGCGCTGGGGGCAGGATCCGTTCACCTTTGGCTCGTACAGCTCGCTGAAAACCGGGGCCACGCCTGATAATTACGGCCTGCTGGCCGCGCCCGTGGATGAGACGCTCTTTTTTGCGGGCGAGGCCACGCACCGCGAACATCCCGCCACCGTGCACGGCGCTTATCTATCCGGTCAGCGCGCCGCGCAGGAACTGGACGACAGCTGGTAAGCGTCGGAAAGGAAAACATGAACGAAACCGAGCTCCTGAATTACCTCGACGCACAGCATTTTTCCTATGAGCGTATTGAGCACCCGGCCGTCTATACCTGCGCCGAAGCGGAAATGCATCGGCCCAAGCAGGCCACCGTCAGCACCAAGAACCTGTTCCTGTGCGACAAAAAGGCGCGGCGCTTCTTCCTGGTGGTGACCGCCTGTGAAAAAACGATGGATCTGAAGGCGCTGGCGGAGCAGATCAACGTCCCGCACCTGCGCTTTGGCTCCGCAGAAAACCTTCAGCGCCTGCTGGGGGTGCAACCCGGCTCGGTGACGATGCTGGCGCTGATCCATGACACTGCTCACCAAGTGGAGCTGTGGCTGGATGCTGAAATCTGGCAGGGCGAGCTTTTCCAGAGCCACCCGCTGGTCAATACCGCCACGCTGCTGCTGACACGGCCCGCGCTGGAGCGCTTTTTTGAACTTACTGGTCACAGTTTGCATTTTCTCAACGTGTGAACCAAAACCTGACAAAGTATTGCCCGGACGGCAACGTCCGGGCGATACTTTGAGACATCCCGCAAGCGGGGTTCATTTACATTGGTACAAAGTCGTGGGCTCGTTCTTCGGCCCCTGCGGGCCGTTCCGGCTTTGCCCGGCGGAATTGCCGTTGCCGGTTGAAGTGCGGCTGAATTCGGGCACCACGCTGCAGGCGCTGCGCAGCCAGCTGGTAATTTCACCATTCCCGTTTTCGCCATAATAGACATAACGCAGATCCCCCTGCGCCACCAGCGCGCTCAAATCCTGCGCATCCACCACCTGATCTCCGCCGCTGAATCCGCCCATGTACAGCACCGGGCGGCCGGTTTCGATCACAAAGCCGCTGCCCTGTTGCGAAGAAGGCACCGCCACCAGGTATTTCACGTCCTGCGTGTTGGCCAGCAGATAAGCCAGCAAATCTTGGTTGACGTTTGACTCCGGCGGATTCTGCCCGGCGGGTTGGCCCACAGGAGCAAAACGACCCTGTTGTTGGTTGACCCCGGCGTAGGCGGTCGGCAGTTTTTGATTGCCGTTCGTTGCCACCGTCATCCCCGTCCAATACAGCGGCATCACCAGCATGGCCGCCAGCAGGGTGACGTACGCCGCGCGCGGCCGGAAGAACATCAGCAGGAGGCCCAGCCCAAACAGGACGCCAATCCCGGCCATCCACCCGGCCAATTCGCCATACTGCGCGCTGGCAAAGAGCTGGTAGCCAATCGTCAGCGCCGCCGAGAGAACCAGCACAACCCCGCTCCATTTTCCGGCGCTGCGCCAATTCCACAAACTGGCAAAGCCAATCCCGACCATGGCGCCGAGCGCGGGAGCCAGCATGATGGCGTAATAGGCATGGAAAATGCCGGAGACCGCGCTGAAAAACACCACGCAGGTCAACAGCCAGCCACCCCACAGCAGCAGGGCTTTGTGCGCGCCTGTTTCCAGCGGGAGTTGGAAACGTCCGCGGCTGGAGACTGGAAAAAGCGCCAGCAAAACGCTGATCAGCGCGAAAGGCAGCAGCCAGGACATTTGCTTCGAAAGTGGGCTGCTGAAGAAGCGGAAAATCCCCGGTTCGCCAGTTTCCTGGCTGAATTGTGTGCCACCGCCCCGGCCGGGACCGCCACTCATCATTTGCTGGATAGGCTGCTGCCCAAGCGGAATCATGCCCTGTGGAGCGCAAGCCAGCGCGCTGGAATTGGGCGGGATGATGCAGATTCCCTGCACGGTATGGCCCGGCTGCGTAAACGAACAGTCCGCGCCCTGCGTGGAATTGACGCAGGCCGCCAGCGCTTCAGCTGGTGGGCCCTGTCGGTTGCCGGACTGCGGCTGAAGTCCAGGGTTGGGGTTTGATCCAGCCTGCGGGCCTCCGTTTTGCGGGCCGCTTCCGGGGCCGCCCATGCTCCCCAGTCGGGAAATCCCGTTATGACCGATAATCAATTCCATGACGGAGTTGTCGTGGGTTGAGCCGATGAACGGGCGCTGATCGGCGGGCACCAGGTCCACCGCCACGGCCCAAGCGAGTGAAACCACCAGCAGCAAGACACTGGCCAGCCCGAGATTGAAGATTTTGCGGCCCCAGCCTTGTCTGGAGCCGAAGAAATACAGCGCGTAAAAGGCGGGCAGCGGCAAAAAGGCCTGCATCATCTTGATGTTGAAGCCCATCCCGACGATGAACGCGCCCAGCAGCAGCCAGCGCAGTTGGCCTTTTTCTGTGGCCTGGATGAAGGCCCAGGCCGCCGCGAGCAGGAAGAAGACCAAAAGGCCGTCCATGGTGTTGTTGCGGTTGGTGGCCACAAACACGGGTGTGATGGCCATGACGAAAGCCGCCACCAGGCCCGCGAGTTCGCCCATGTATTTCTTGACCATGCCGTACAGCAGCGGAATCCCAAAAACGCCGGCCAGAATGTTCGGCAGCGACACGCTGAAGCCGCTCACGCCCAGAAAGTAGGCGAAAAGCGCCTCGATCCACAAGCCCAGCGGGGGTTTATCGACCGTGACCGAGCCGCCTGGTTCCGCGGCGACGAAGAAGAAGTTGCTCCACGATTGCAGCATGGATTTGACCGCCGCGGTGTAATACTCGTTTGCATTGCCAATGCTCTGGATGTTGAGCATGTGCAGGCCAAACGCGAACAGCGTGATGGCGACGATCAGCACGGTTGAGATTGTCACGCCGCGGAAGAGTTGTTTTTTCAAGAACGAGGGTTGGGTTGGTAGGGTGGCTGTCGTCATTTTTTTCCTTGTTATTGTTGGTCTCGATCTGGGCGGGAAGAACACTCGCCAAACTCGACCGCTGAATTTTCACTTATTCCTTTTTGTTACCCTATCTTACATTTCCGCGCCTAAAAACGCGAGTGAAGCCAGTCATCACTTGCCGCGCAAACCCGTGCATGCGCGCATCGCTACCCATGACACCTGTCATGGGTAGCGGGCAGAAAGCATGACGGCGCGCATAAGTCATACGGGATACTTCGTGATAAGATTTATCCATGCATGCCCCGAATGACTCAACCCGCTTTCTCCGCATCGCCGCCTGGATCTGGATCGGTTTTCTGCTGGCCATGGCCCTGATGGATTTTGTCCTGTACGCGCAGATGAATCTGCCCGGCTCGCAAAATCCGTCAGCGCTGCATGACGCGCCGGGCCAGCCGCCGTTCAACCTGCCCGGCTCGCAAAATCCGTCTGCGCTGCATGACGCGCCGGGCCAGTCGCCGTTTAACCAGCAGTTCAACCTGCCTAATCAGCCGAGAAACCCGTTCAGACCGGTCTATCTCTTTTACGGCGCCAACGGAGTGGTTGCGCTGCTCTTCCTGATCTTTACCCATTCAGACGGAATCCAAAGGAAGCTGGGCCAGGCTTATTATTCCACGCTGCTGCTGGCTATTTCCACCACGCCCATTTTAATCAATGTGTTGCTCACGCCGCGTTTCCCCACTGGACCACTGGCAAACGCCGAGGGTATGGCGCTGCGCCAATTTCCGGTTTTATTTGTGGCGCTGGTGCTGGTGGCCTGGGAATATGACCTGCTGCGGGTTATCCTGTTCAGCCTGGGCACCACCATCTTGGAATTGGGACTTATTTATTTCATCTCGATCGACTCGCGCAATATTTTAGTTTTCCTGTTTATCGCCATCATCCGCACGATTAGCTTCATTACAGTGGGCGTCTTTATCAGCCTGCTGGTGACGCGCCTGCGCGAGCAAAGCGAGTCCTTGCGCGCGGCGAATGCCAACCTGGCGCATTATGCCTCCACGTTGGAGCAGTTGACCGTCAGCCGCGAGCGCAACCGTCTCGCGCGCGAACTGCATGACACGCTGGCGCACTCGCTGACCGCCATTTCCGTTTCGCTGGAAACCGCCAAGGCCTATTTTGAGATTGACATTTCCAAGGCCCGCGATCTGGTCGAATCGTCCCTGCAGGCCACCCACCTTGGCGTGGATGAGACCCGACGCGCGCTCAAAGCCCTGCGCTCCTCCGCGCTGGAAGATTTGGGCTTGCGACTGGCCATTCAACGCGTGGCCGAATCCGCCGCGGCCCGCTTCCATCTCGAACTGACGCTGGCTCTGCAAGAGCCCCTGCCCTCGCTCAGCCCCGATGTGGAACAGACCATCTACCGCATCGCGCAGGAAGCCATCGAAAACATCGTCAATCACTCGCGCGCCAAAAAATTCAGCGTGAGCCTGGCGGGCAGCGAGCACATCAAACTCGTCATCCAGGATGACGGCATCGGCTTTGATGCCATGTCCACCGTCTCGGCCGGTCACTTTGGGCTGATGGGACTGCGCGAACGCGCCGAACTGGCCGGTGGTAAACTAAATATCATCAGTGAAAAGGGACAGGGCACACAGGTTGTCCTGACGATTTAGCCAATGAAAATACTTCTATGTGACGATCAGGCCGTAATCCGTGATGGACTGGAAATGCTGCTCAGCCTTGAGAAGGATTTTCAGATCGTCGGTCTCGCCCAGGATGGCGCCGAAGCTGTGGAACTGGCCGGGCAAAAACAGCCCGATCTGATCCTGATGGATTTGAAAATGCCCATCATGAACGGCATTGAAGCCACGCGCGAAATCCGCGCCAAATACCCCCAAATCAAAATCCTGGTGCTGACAACCTACGATGACGACGAATGGGTCTTTGACGCCATCCGCGCGGGCGCTTCCGGCTATCTGCTGAAGGACACTTCGCGCCAAAAAATTGTCGAGGCCATTCGCGGGACGCTGGACGGCAAAGCGTATGTGGATCCGGCCGTGGCGGGGAAACTGCTCAACCAGGTGGTCAGCAAACAAACCCAGCCCGCCTCGCTGCTGACGGACAAACTGACCGAACGCGAACTGGATGTCCTGCGCCTGATCGCGCGCGGCATCACCAATAGCGAGATTGCGGTCCAGCTGCACTTATCCGAAGGCACCGTCCGCAACCACGTCAGCGCCATTTTGGAAAAACTGGGGGTTTCAGACCGCACTCAGGCCGCCGTCATTGCGATTCAGCACGGGGTATAGGCCGTAGCGTTTCATTCGTTTTGACTGAATCGCCGCCAGGCTGTTGGAAAATAAAATATCCCGTCGAGAAAAATGTTTTCTCGACGGGATATTTTGATTCCTTGATTGCGGCCCCGAAATGGATGTTTGTGTCCTAAGCCGCGGGCAGCTTGTATATGGTTACAAGTGGACAATTCCGGGGGGCGGCAGGCTGCCTATTTCTTTTTGTCATAAAAAGCCTGGTTGCCGCCTTGGCGTTTGCCCTGGTACATGGCCGCATCCGCGTTATCCAGAAATTTATCCAATTCTTCGTTGACGCTCGCCGAGGCGACCCCAATGCTGACGGTAACGGATAAATCACCAGCGGTGGTTTGGATCTGGCATCCCGCCACCATGGCCGCCAGCCTTTCAAAAAGACTCTGGCAGTTTTCACCGTCTGTTTCCGGCGCAATCACCAGGAATTCATCACCACCCAGGCGGCCAAAGGAATCATAGGCGCGCAGGTGACTGACAACCAGGTTGACGACGCCTTTCAAAACTTCATCCCCGGCTTGATGCCCATATTGATCGTTGATGAGCTTGAATTTGTCAATATCAAAAAAGCCGATGCTTAGCCGGGGCCCGTTATTGTGCAGATTGTTGCGCTTGGCGCGCGATAATTCCTTGGAAAGCTGTTCAAGGATGGCGCGCCGGTTCAGGATGCCGGTCAATGGATCGTGCGTGGCGTGGTGCGCCAGGATTTGCTGTGTTTCGTACAGGCGCGCTTGCAGTTCGATCGAACGCTGCCCGACTCTGATCCTGGCGAATAGCTCTTCCTGGCTGAAGGGCTTTTTGATATAGTCATTGGCGCCAGATTCAAGGCCCGTCAGGATATCGCCTTTTTGATCGCGGCTGGTGAGCAAGATGATATAAGGTGGCGGCTCGTCGTGCCGGAAGCGCACCTGCCGGATTACTTCCAACCCGTCGAGACCGGGCATCATCCAATCCAGGATTGCCAGCGGCGGCGTATCGGGCTGCTGTAAAATGTCCCAGGCAGCCTGTCCATCCGCAACAATGACCGGCTCGTATTCCCATTTCTTGAGCAGACCGACCAGGATGGTGCGGGTGGTCAGGTCATCTTCAGCGATCAGGACGCGCATGAGAATCTCCTGCCGGGCAACTGGCAAAAGCCGACTTCATCGGACTGGGTCTTCATGACGATCTCCTCGTTGGGTCAGAGAATATTGTTTGATGCAGTGTGGATGTCTACCCAACGTAAAATTCCTGGTTCAAAGCAGCTTCCAGCCGTTCAAATTGCAGTTCCAATTCACCCAGGCGCGCCTGCATGGCGGGCAGGTCGCCTTTTTTACCGCTGATTTCCATTTCATAGGCGATCGCCCGCAGCGCTTCGGCGCTGAGATTGGCCGAGGCGCCCTTGATGCTGTGGGCCTGACGTTCGGCGCCGATCACATTGTCCGTTGCCAGGTAGTCTTTCAGGGTGCGGATTTGGAGCGGGATATCTTCCAGGAAACCGGCGATGACCACCCGAACCAGCTCTTCATCGTCCATCAGTCGTTCCATCAAACCGGGTTTATCGAATACGACTGGCGTATCTTGCCCGGTCAGGGCTGGCGCAGGGATGGGGTCACTTTGACCTGTCAGCAGCGCTGATTCGGCCTGCCCGGAGATGGGTGTCTGGGCGCCTTTTTCGGGCAGCCAGCGCAGCAAAACTTCGGACAGCGCTTGCGGCTTGACCGGTTTGGAGATGTAGTCGTTCATCCCGGCTTGCAGGCAGTTTTCACGGTCATCCTGCAAAGCGCGGGCGGTCATGGCAATGATCGGAATGTTGTGGTTCAGGACAGGCGATTGGGGATTGCGGATGCGCCGGGTTGCTTCCAGACCGTCCATCTCGGGCATCTGCAAATCCATCAAGACCAGGTCATACGGTAATTCTTCGAGCGCTTTCAGCGCCTCAAGCCCGTTTCCGGCGACATCGGCGCTCAGCCCGAGTTTCTTCAGGATGGCCTGCGCCACCTGTTGATTGGTGAGATTGTCTTCCACCAATAGCAGGCGCACTTCGGCGTTGACGGGCAGGCGTTGAAGTTGATCGGCGGCGCGCGGCTTGCTGCCGGAATCCATTTCGGCCACGTCGTTATCCTGGTTGGTCAGCGCGTTGCACAGGATATTGAACAAATCGGAGTGGTGCATGGGCCTGTTCAGGTAGCCTGAGAAGCCGATTTTTTCAAACTGGCTGGTATCCACCCGCGAACCCAGCGGGGAGCATAAGATCAGCTGTGTCTCCGACAGGCGTTGGCTGTCTTTGATGGCCTGTCCCAGCGCCGCGCCATCCATGTGCGGCATTTGCATATCCAAAATGGCGATTTTGAAGGGGTCGCCCGCTTCCCAGGCCTGCGCCAGGCTTTGCAGCGCGGAGCTGCCATCGCTGGCTTGCGCCGCGCGCATGCCCCAGGCTGCCAGCTGCGTGACCAGGATATCCCGGGCGTTGGCGTTATCGTCCACCACCAGGATGCGCACATCTTTGAGCGTTTCCAGATTTGGGTTCATGCTCAGCAGGCCGGTTGCGCGCAGACCGAGCTGGATGGTAAACCAGAATTCGGAGCCGCGCCCGGGTTCACTTTCCACGCCGATCTGACCGCCCATCAATTCCGCCAGCTGTTTCGAGATGGCCAATCCCAGCCCACTGCCGCCATATTGACGGGTGGTGGAGGCGTCCACCTGGCTGAATTTGTTGAACAGCAGCCCAATCTTTTCGGGCGGGATGCCAATGCCGGTGTCGCGGACGGAGAAGCGCAGCTCACAACTAGGGAAGCTCTGCCCTTGCATCATCACCGGGTTGTGTTTCGTCTGGCAGGTAACGCGCACGACCACTTCGCCCTGGGGTGTGAATTTGATGGCGTTGCCCACCAGGTTGGTCAGGATCTGGCGCAAGCGTCCCGGGTCGCCGCGAAGACGGGACGGGATGATTGGGTCGACGCCGCACAGCAGTTCCAGGCCTTTTTCGTGGGCGCGTACTGCCTGGCTGGCGGCCAACTCATCCATGAAATTGAGCAGATCAAAGTCGAGTGACTCCAGTTCGAGCTTCCCGGCTTCGATTTTGGAGAAATCCAGCACATCGTTCAGCAGAGTCAGCAGCGCTTCGCTGCTGGAATGGACTGCTTCAGCGAAACGCCGCTGTTCTTCGTCCAACCGGGTATCGAGCAGCAGCCCGGTCATGCCAATTACGCCATTCATAGGCGTGCGAATTTCGTGGCTCATATTGGCCAGGAACTCGCTTTTGGCGATATTGGCTGCTTCAGCCTGCCTTGCCAGGCTTCTCGCCAGGGTGACCGATTCTTCGAGCTGGCGGTTGCTTTCTTCCAACTGCATTTCGTTGCGCTTACTCTCGGTGATATCCTGAAATGTGCCGAAAATGCGCTGGGGAGCGCCGTTTTCAGCGAAGACCGTCTCGCTGTCGACACTCACATATTTGATGGAGCCATCCGGCAGCCTGACGCGATGATTGAACCGGAGCGTTTGTTGTTTTGTGACGGTTGCCCGCAGGGATTGTTCGACGAAATCCCGGTCATCCGGGTGAACGAAGGCAAGAAAGGACTCATACGTCAGCGGCGTTCCTTTTGGGATTTCGCTCGCCAGCACCCCTCCTCCAGTTTCTGTCTCTTTGGCCTTTTGTTGGGCTTTCTCGTAAAGCAGTTCCCACTGCCCTTGTGGAATATTGGAGCTGGGTTCAAAACCCGTTTGTTGGGATATTTTCGTCAGTTCGTCCGCGGTGCGGTTCCATTCCGCCTCCGAAACGCCCTCATTGGGCTTTATGCCTCGCTCCTTCATCACCTTGCCCCAG
>CAILYI010000095.1 GCA_903838415.1 uncultured Anaerolineae bacterium
ATGGTACGATAAAGTGTGAGGCTGTCCGACATCGCTCTTCTCCTGGCTGGTTTTGGCTTGGTAACCTAACTTTGCCACAGTTTGCGCTTTTCGGAAAGCCTCTCTTTTATTAATTTTGTCAGTCAATCAGCATGAAAATCTATTTTTATAACAGACTTAATCAAAAGGGCGTTGTGCCCCAGGAAACCCCCAATAAAAAATCCAGCCTGGCTGGGCAGAAATGGCTTGGAGCAGTTTGGAAATGGATTCGAGAGAAGATGTCATTTTTTTATATTCCTTGACATGTATACATCGTACGGATTATTCGGTAAAGCGAATATAACAAGTGTCACCAGGATTCGAGTTGGATGTCATCTTTCTGCAGACATTATTAATCCAGCCATGGCTTGTCAGTAAAATCCTTACAAATTCACGTCATTCATCTGCCTGATTCCTGTCAAGTGCCACTAGACAAACACTTTCAAAATCAGTAAAGTAAAACCAGTTCGAGGAGATATAGATGAAACGAACTTTTTTTTTCTTGATTATCATTTTATTATTGTCTGCCTGCTCACAAAGCCAAGCCAACACACAGGTTCCTTCGATTGACTTAAATAATCTCCAACCACTACCCACGCCCAAAGATACGGATATCAAGCCTTTGCGGGTTGCGATTGCTGCGGTTATTTCACCAAAGGGATCGGCTGAAAGTTATGCTCCCCTGCTTGATTATCTGAGCGCCAAACTCGGCCGCCCGATTGAGCGAGTTCAGCGCAGAACATATGCCGAAGTCAATGATTTGTTACGTACCGGCGACGTGGATCTGGCTTTTGTTTGTACCAGTTCTTATCTGTTGGGCCATCAACAATTCGGGCTGGAATTGCTTGTGGTACCACAGGTCAACGGCAAAGCCACATACAACGCCAATATTATTGTGGCGGCCAAAAGTCCTGTCAAAGAATTAGCTGACCTGAAAGGCAAAATTTTTGTCTTTACGGATCCAACGTCTTTTAGTGGGCGAGTTTACCCCACCTATCTTCTGAAACAAATGGGTGTCGCCCCCGAATCGTTTTTCAGTCACATCTTTTTCACTTATAGCCACGACAAAGCCATTTATGCAGTCGCCGATGGTCAGGCGGATGGGGCTTCGGTGGATAGCCTGGTCTACGATTTTGCGCTTAAACGTGACTCGTCATTGATCGAGCGCGTGCGCGTGATTCACGTCTCACCAGCTTTTGGCATCCCGCCGGTGGTTGTCAGCCCCTCCATTCGTCCTCAGCTGCGCGCAGCCCTGGCTGAAATCTTGATGGGCATGAACCGCGAAGCAAATGGTCTGCTCGCGCTACAGGCGTTGGATTACGATGGCTTTGTTGCCAGCAGCGATGAAAATTACAAAAGCGCCAAAGAAATCGAATCGTCTGTCAACTTGAGTCTGACCCCATGATAAAAACTTACAGTGAAAAACTACTTGCGCGAATCTGGGTAATTATTGGCGCAGTCAGTGTGCGCGTCAAAATAATGGGGATTGTGATTATTGGCACCCTGATGCTGAGCGTAACGCTTGCATTACAAATGCGCGAGTTGGTGACAAGCCTGATGGAACAACAATTAGAAAGCCGGGGGATTTCCATCACACGTGACCTGGCTGCGCGTGCTACAGATGATATTCTGGTCAACGACTTGTATTCCCTACGCCAACTCCTACTCGAAACTCAGGCGAATAATCCTGATGTCGTTTATGCGTTTGTACTTGACCCGAAAGGTAATATTCTCGCACACACATTCGGTGAGGGCTTTCCAGCAGGTCTGCAGAATGCAAATCCGGTGGAAACCAACCAGCATCACCGCACACTGTTATTTGACAGCGGACAAGGACTGGTTTGGGATATCGGCGTGCCCATTTTCGATGGGCACGCCGGAACTGCACGCGTTGGCCTTTCAGAGTCGGTCATTACAAAGAATGTTTTGATGCTTACTTCCCAGGTGCTGATTACAACAGTCGTTGTACTGGCAATTGGGTTGGCGGCGGCAGCTTTTCTAATTTTTGTACTCTCACGTCCAATTACCGAACTGGTAGTAGCCACCCGTGCAGTCGCGAAAGGAGATTTCGCGCCACGCGTGCGGCGCTGGGCAGATGACGAAATCGGTGAACTGGCCGATGCATTCAATACCATGACCGCAGAACTGGCTCATTCCGATGAAATCCGCCGTGAACGCGAAGATCTGCGCCGTCAACTACTTCAAGGTGTTATCGCAACCCAGGAAGATGAACGCCGCAGGATTGCTCGCGAACTGCACGACAGTACCGCTCAAAACCTGACATCCCTGATGGTTGGTTTGAAAAATCTAAACACACTTTGTGATAATTCTCAGTTGCATGTGCAAGCGCAAGATTTACGCGCCATTACCGGTCAGGTGCTTGACGATGTGCATAACATCGCATTTCAGCTACGCCCTACTGCGCTGGATGACCTGGGACTGCCCGCCGCAATCGAGCGTCTAGTGCATGAATGGCAGAAACGACACCAGATCCCGGCTGACTCGGTCGTGCATTTGGGTGACCAAAGACTGCCAGAAAATGTTGAAACTGCTCTATTTCGCATCATTCAGGAAGCACTGACCAATGTGGCTCGTCATGCTGAAGCGCGCAATGTCTCAGTTTTGGTGGAGCGCCGCGCAAATGAAGTCGTGGCGGTGGTGGAGGATGATGGCAAAGGCCTGGAGCTTGCTGATTTGGCAAGAGGTAGATTGGGAGTGGCCGGTATGCGCGAACGCGCCGAATTGCTCGGTGGAAAAATGACCATCGAATCATCGACAAGTTCAGGAACAAGCTTATTCATTCAAATTCCCATTCCACGCATTGAGGGTGAGTCTGTATGAACACCCGTATCGTGCTCGCTGATGACCATGCGGTGTTACGCACCGGGTTGCGCCTTTTGCTTGAAAGTCAGCCCGGGTTGGAAGTGGTAGGGGAAGCATCTTCCGGCTTGGAAGCGATTAATCTGGCGATCAAACTGAACCCCAACCTGATCCTGCTTGACCTTTCCATGCCAGGCCTGGGTGGTTTGGACGCCCTGCCGGTGTTGAGAAAATCCGTTCCGGGAGCCCGGGTACTGATTTTGACCATGCATGACGACCCGCAATATCTGCGCCAAGCGCTCAAACAGGGAGCAAGCGGTTATGTGCTAAAAAAGGCAGTTGACCAGGAATTATTGGCTGCGGTACGCGCGGTGCTGCGCGGCGAGGTTTACGTACACCCTTCCATGACGCGCGTGTTATTGGACGACATGCTGGCTGATAGCCCCGGTGAGAATGTTTGGGACACTTTGAGTGAACGTGAACAGATTGTCTTAAAATTGGTGGTATTGGGCCATACCGGCGCGGAAATTGGCGAGCGATTGAACCTTGGTATCAAAACGGTAGATACCTATCGCATGCGTGGTATGGAAAAACTCGGCCTAACGAACCGTGCGGCATTGGTCAGATTTGCGCTGAAGAAAGGCCTGATTTCGGCGGATTAGCACAGTTTGCAAATTTTCAATAAAACACAAACAAACGGCGGACTTATTTGTCCGCCGTTATGATTCCCGCCAATGTCTGCAAAATTGGCGCAAACGGAAACCGGATTTTGGAATTCCCATTTGCCCAATAATCCTTTTAATACCAGTACCATCAACAGGCACTCTCGGATTTGGAAGAAACCAGGTAATTCTAAGGGCGGGGAAATTGTCACAGATATTTGCACAAGTTGTCATACACTTGTCAGGTTTTTCCTTACAGCAAGGTAAAAAATGTAAGGATTTTCCCGCTATTGAAATGAGGGTGAATCCGATAAAGTAAGAGCAACGGAATTATCGAATATTGTTCCGAACCCAATTTTTGTAAGGAGGTTGCTCTATGACTCTAGAACCCCAAGATGTTCTCGTGAGCATGCGCGAAGACCTTCAACGTGCTTTAAAAAAAGCACCAGAAGATCGCCGCTGGGTAATGGTGATTGACCTGCGTAAATGCGTAGGTTGTCACGCCTGTACTGTTGCATGTGTTGCCGAGAATAAACTCCCACCAGGTGTGGTTTATCGTCCAGTACTGGAACAGGAACGAGGAACCTATCCCAATGTTTCGCGCATGTTTGTGCCCCGCCCCTGCATGCAGTGTGACAATCCCCCCTGCACCAAGGTCTGCCCGGTAACAGCCACCTACAAAAATGCCGAAGGCGTGGTGGTGGTCGATTATCAGCAGTGCATCGGCTGCCGCGCTTGCATTGTAGCCTGCCCTTACGGTGCCCGCACAACTGATTTTGGATATACCTACACTGAAGAGCTTCCGGTACTGGACGGGGCGATTGTTGGTCGCGACACAGCGGATGATTATGAGCGCGCCGCCAATTATGAATACGGCAAAGAATATGCGCGCACAGATCATCGCGCATCGCCGATCGGAAACGCACGCAAATGTCACTTTTGCCTTCAT
The DNA here is from genome assembly GCA_903838415.1 of uncultured Anaerolineae bacterium. Taxonomy (GTDB): domain Bacteria; phylum Chloroflexota; class Anaerolineae; order Anaerolineales; family Villigracilaceae; genus UBA5195. Next base: position 4,450 of record CAILYI010000095.1, read on the forward strand.
CGCATTCACGAAGGTGAATTGCCAGCCTGCACCACCACCTGCATTGGTCGCGCTACGTTGTATGGCGATGCCAACGATCCGGACAGCCTGGTTTCGGAATTAATCAATCTGCCCAACGTGATCCGTCTTAAGGAAGAACTGGGCACCGAACCACGTGTGTATTATTTGGTGTAGGAGGACAATATGAAAAATTCGAGTTCTCAAAAATGGTTGGATTTCAAAGCCATGAGCAATTTCGAGCGATCCACGCTCGTTATTGGCGCAGTGGCTTTTTTGCTGGGTATCTGGGGGTTGTATACCCGCCTGTTTGTTGGTGAGCGTGAAGTCGGTTATGGCTCCTATGTGGTCTGGGGTTTGTGGGTCACCATGTACCTGTTCCTAGCAGGCATCGCCACCGGCTCGTACATGCTGGCTACTTTTGAATATCTGTTCAATATCCCGTTGTTCAAAGGCGTGGGCAAATCCGCCCTGTGGGCGGGACTTGTTACCATGCCCGGCGCCCTGGCCAGTATTGGCATGGATCTGGGACACATGGAGCGGATCATCAAAGTCTATCTCCAGCCAAACTTCTCATCCCTGTTGGCACAGATGGTCTGGGGATACACCTTGTTCCTGGTTGTCGTAGCCATATCACTGTGGCTTGCCTTCAGCCAAAAAGAAGGAAAACCTGTTGGGCTGCTGTTCAAAGCCGTACTCTGGGTTGGCCTAGTGATGGCAGTTTTCTTGAGCGGCGGCGTTGGCGCGCTGCTGGGTGTAAATGCCAGCCGGCCATACTGGAGCATCGGTTTGCTTTCGGTCCAATTTCCCATCTATGCCTTCGCATCCGGTGTTTCAATCATGATGATCGTGGTGGGCTGGTTCCTGTATTTCAAGGATGGCAAACAACGCGAAAATCTGCTTTACTGGCTGGGCTGGGTGGCAATTGGTCTCTCGCTCGCCAAAGTTTACATCCTGTGGGCCTATCTCTCGCAGGGGTGGTACAGCAATCTGCCCGGGGTGATTGAACCCATCCGCCAGATCATGTTTGGACCGTACTGGTCGTACTTCTGGATTATTCAGATCGGCATCGGCACGCTCATCCCGCTCATGATCCACCTTACCCCAAGACTTGCACACAATAATCTGTGGGCCGGCCTGACCGGGCTGATGGTGCTGACCGGGTTTGCTGTTGCGCGTGCCAATATCGTTTTTCCCGCCATGACCGTTGAAGCGTTGGATGGACTTCCTAAAGCTTTCTACGGCCCGCATTTGAATATCACTTATTACCCGACCATGCTGGAATGGTCTGTAACTCTGGGCGTGGTGGGCGGTGTGACTCTGGTCTTTTTGCTCGGTGCGCGCTTGCTCTCCATCTTCAATAAGCCTGTTTCGGAGGTGAAGTAATGAACACCCAACAACCCAAAGACTGTGAAATCTCGCGCCGCGATTTTCTAAAACTTGCCGGCATGGGCGGAGCGGCCCTGGCTTTCCTCGGGAACCTGCCCAATGTGCAAAAAGCCTTTGCGCAGACACAGGATGGATCGGCCTATAAATTGACCGATCCCGCCATGCAGGTTTATTCTGTTTGCCAGCAGTGCAACACGCAATGCGGTATCAAAGTAAAAATCGTCGATGGCGTGGCTGTCAAGATCGAGGGAAATCCCTACTCGCCCTGGAACCTGGTTCCGCACATGAAGTATGACACCCCCCTGGCCGAGATGGGCGCGGTGGATGCCCCACTCTGTCCGAAGGGTCAGGCTGGTTTGCAGTCCGCCTACGATCCCTTCCGCATCACCCAGGTGCTCAAACGCGCTGGCAAGCGCGGTGAAAACAAATGGGTCACCGTGCCTTTCGACCAGGCGATTACCGAAATCGTTGACGGTGGCAAGATTTTCGCCGATGTGCCCGGTGAAGGCAGCCGTGAAGTGGAAGGTCTGCGGGCTTTGCGTGCCCTGACCGATGTCAAGGTGATGAAAGATATGAACACCGCCATCGGGGCCATTCGCTCGGAGAAGGATATCGAAAAGAAAAAAGGCCTGATCGAGAAATTCAAGACTGACTTTGCTGCTGATCTCGACAAGATGATCGACCCCGAGCATCCCGATTTTGGCCCCAAGAACAACCAGATCCTGTATTTCTGGGGACGCAAAAAAGGTGGTCGTTCGGATATTGCCCATCGCTTGTTCGGCTCCGGCCTGGGTACAACCAACCGACACGGTCATACCACGGTGTGCCAGGGTTCACTGTACTTCTCCGGCAAGTCGATGGGCGACCAGTGGGATGCAGCCACCGCCAAGTTCACTGGCGGCGCGAAGGCCTACTGGCAGGGTGACACTGCGAGCGCGGACTTTGTCCTGTTCGTCGGCGCATCACCGTTTGAAGCGAATTACGGTCCCACCAACCGTGTGCCACGTATCACCGAACGCTTTGCCAGTGGCGAGATGAAATTTGCTGTGATCGATCCACGACTTTCCAAAATTGCCGGCAAGGCCTGGAAATGGCTGCCCAATAAACCTGGTTCGGAAGGCGCGATCGCGCTTGGTATGATCCAATGGGTGATCGCCAATGAACGCTTCGATGCCAAATATCTGGCGCTGGCAAACAAAGCGGCTTCCACCAAGGCCAAAGAACCGACCTGGTGCAATGCATCCTGGCTCGTAAAAATCGACCCAGAAAAAGGCACACCCGGCAAATTCCTGCGCGGTTCCGAACTCAAGCTGGTTGAAAAGAAAGAAGAAGAGAAAGACGGCAAGAAGGTAGTGACCTATGTTACGCTGCCTACCGATGGAAGCGAGCCGGTAGTGTATGTCACCGATCCTTTTGTGGTCATGGATGCGGATGGCAAACCGGTGCTGTTTGATCCGAATGACACCGATGAGAATCACATTGTTGTGGCCGGACAGTTACTTGTGGAAAATGCGACGGTCGGCGAATTCACCGTCAAGACTGGCTTGCAACTCCTGAAGGAATCCGCCAATCAGAAAACCATCGAAGAATGGGCGGAAATCGCAGGAATAAGCGCCAAAGACATCGAAGAGTTGGCGTTCGAGTTCACTGCACACGGCAAGAATTCCTGTGTGGATATTCACCGCGGCGTCAGCCAGCACACCAACGGCTATTACAACGTCATTTCCTGGTACAACCTGGCCCTGCTGATCGGCAACTACGACTGGCGCGGTGGGCAGACCTATGCCAGCACGTACGATATGTCTGGTGCCAAGGCCGAAGGGCCCTTCCTGTTCAGCAAGGCTGATCCCGGTGCATTGGTTCCTTTCGGTTTGAGCAATATTCGGCATGATGCCAAATATGAAGAATCCACCATATTCATGAATCTGCCCAAGGACCAACAGTATCCTGCCAAGCGCAACTGGTACCCGCTGGCCTCGGATGTGTACGAGGAAATCATCCCCTCGGCCGGTGATTTGTATCCCTATCCGATCAAGGCGGTTTTTAGTTACATGGGTTCTCCGGTCTATTCCCTGCCGGGTGGACACAAATGGGTTGAAATTCTTTCGGATGTGGAAAAGATTCCGCTGTACGTCGCTTCCGATATCATTGTCGGCGAGACCAGCATGTATGCCGATTACATCTTCCCGGATGTCTCATACCTGGAACGCTGGGAGTTCGGAGGTTCACACCCGAACATCACCTTCAAAGTGCAGGGTGTGCGCAACCCGGTCATCGCCCCACTGACTGGCACGGTCAAAGTGTATGGCCAGGAGATGGCGCTGCAGTTCGAAGCCATGCTGATGGCCATTGCTGAGAAGCTGGAACTTCCCGACTTCGGCCCCAATGGCCTGGGCGAAGGCGTGGCTTACACCCATCCCGATGACCTCTACCTGCGCATGGTCATGAATATGGCTTATGGCGAAGCGAAAGAACTCAAGGATGCTGTACCGGAAGCCTCGGCTGATGAAATTGACCTGTTCATCAAGTCGCGGGCTCACTTGCCCAAGGCAGTCTTTGACCCTGACCGCTGGCAGAAAATTACTGGCGACTTGTGGCCACGAGTAGTCACTGTTATGGCGCGCGGTGGACGCTTCCAGGCTTACAACAAGGGCTATCCTGGCGATGGCGTACGATCTGGTTCGTTCGATGAACCATACATCATACCTACTGGCACAAAGTATGGGAAACTCATCAATATGTACTTGGAAAAGAATACATCCATCAAGTATGCTGGCACAGGTAAAACGATTTCTCCTGTACCAACCTTTGTGGAACCGTACATGAGTTTCGAAGGTGAAGTGATTGACGATGCCAAAGACGGCTATGATCTCAAAATGATCACCTACAAGGATGTTCGGCAAACGAAGAGCCGTTTGTCAGGAAACTACTGGCTCAAGGCGGTGCTGCCAGAAAATTCTCTGGTGATGAACTCCGTTGATGCCAAAAAGCGTGGATTGCATGATGGCGACATGATTCACATCACCTCTGCCAGCAATCCTGAAGGTGAATGGGATTTTGGCCCTGGCGGCAAACGCCGTATCGAAGGCAAGGTCCAGGTTGTTGAGGGCATGCGCCCGGGTGTGGTAGCTTTTGCGCTCGGCTTTGGCCACTGGGGCAACGGCGCAATGGATATCACTATCAACGGCACAACCATCAAGGGCGATAAGAGCCGTCTGGCAGGTTTCCATGCCAACGCGGCCATGCGCACTGATCCGCTCGTCACCAATACCTGCCTGCTCGATCCCGTTGGCGGCTCTGCGGTTTTCTATGACACACAGGTGAAGGTCGAAAAGGCCTGAGCCTGACAACCGATGAGGCTTCCGTGACATCAAAAACCACGGAAGCCTCATCCTGCATCAAAAGGAAATTTCATGTTCCGTCTGGGTGTTCCCGAACTACTTATCCTGCTAACGATCGTTGTTGTGTTGTTTGGCGCAGGTAGAATTGGTAAAATAGCAAGCGAGCTTGGCTCAGGTATTAAATCATTCAAGGAAAATTTGCACGGCGACAAATAATCATAAATTACTCCGAAGTTTGTGAGCCTGTACCCTCTTTCGGGATGGCACACAAACCGACCCGGCAACGGGTCCCGGTTGCAGCGGAAACGCGGCAGCCCCCCCGAAATTTGGAAAGGAGATCTGCTTTGTCTTTTGCACCCCGTGCAACGAGGCTGTCTCTTTTCCTATGAGACAGCCTTTTTGTTTTGGAGAACCACAATGGATATCCAACCTTTGCTCGAAAAATCCGCCAGCGATCACAATCATCTTTGTCCGCGCCAAATCCTGGGTGTGCGGCTGGGCTTGGCCGGTATGAATGCCCTGGGTTTTGCAGAACCACCTGCAAAAAAACGCCTGCTGCTGATCAGTGAGACGGATGGTTGCTTCGTCGATGGCCTTTCTGCCGCAACGAATTGCACGGTCGGTCACCGCACATTGCGCGTGGAAGATTATGGAAAGACCGCGGCTGTATTTGTCGATACCGTTACAGAGCAGGCGGTGCGTGTTGCTCCGGCATTGGATGTTCGCCAAAAGGCTTATGTCTACGCTTCCAATGAACCGCGCCACTACTTTGCCCAGATGCAGGCATACCAGGTCATGCCCGACGATGAAATGTTTACAGTGCGTGCAGTAACCTTATCCACTTCCCTGGCGTCGATCCTCAGTCGTCCTGGTCTTCGTGTCGAGTGTGATATATGTGGCGAGGAGATCATGAATGAACGCGAAATCAGGCAGGGTGAGAAAACCTTGTGTCTTGCCTGCACGCAGGGTGGTTATTATCAGGCTGTAGAACAAAGCACGATCCAATACTATATCTGTCAAACCGAGAATTCCGCATTATGAAACTAAATGTGCGCTTGTTTGCCACGCTGAAAGAACATGCCGGAAGTAATCTGCTAAACATTGAATTATCCGATTCTGCCAGCGTGGAGACGCTCCTGACGAGCCTGGCTGCACAGGTTCCAGCGCTTGCGCCATCTCTCAAAACAGTTCTGGTGGCAGTTAATAACGAGTATGCTTTCCGCGATCAGAAAATTAACACGGGTGATGAAATCGCTTTGTTTCCACCCGTGAGTGGTGGTTGACCCATGTTTGCGCTCCTATATTTCCTGGTTCCGCTGATCGCCTTGCTCTACGCCAGTATCGGCTTTGGTGGTGCCACCGGCTACCTGGCTATTATGAGTTTCTTTGGTGTTCCATCTGCGATCATGGCCAGTACGGCACTCATGCTAAACATCATAGTTGCCAGTATTTCTTTTGCATCATTTTACAAAGCTGGCCATTTTTACAAAAAATTGCTCCTGCCTTTCCTGGTCACTTCGATTCCGGCGGCATTTATCGGTGGGTATCTTAAAATTACCGATAGAATTTATTTCGTATTGCTTTATGCGGTCTTGACTCTCGTTGCTATTCGTTTGTTAGTTTTTAGCCAAAAACAAGACGACAACCAAACCTTGCATCCTATCCAGCTATATTGGGCACTAGCCATTGGATTCGGTATCGGATTGCTTTCTGGCATGGTAGGAGTTGGTGGTGGTATTTTTCTTTCACCAGTTATCATTTTTGCACATTGGGGAACACCAAAACAAGCCTCGGCCGTCGCTGCCATGTTTATCGTGATTAACTCCATCAGTGGACTGACCGGACGCCTACTGGGTGGAACATTCGTTATCAATTCCCTGAGTTTATCGCTTATTCCGCTCGGCGTAGTTGGTGCGCTGGCCGGTAGTTACCTTGGATCCCAGCATCTGAGCGTCTCAAATTTACGGCGTGTCCTGGGGTTTGTCATGTCTCTTGCCGTTTCCAATTTTTGGCTGGCATTCTGGAGATAACATGCTCACTGACCCTTATGGTCGCGTTATTAACTACCTGCGCATTTCGCTTACCGACCGCTGCAACCTGCGCTGTGTTTACTGCATGCCACAAGGCGGAGCGAAATGGTTACCACGTGCTCAACGCCTATCCAACGATGAAATTCTCCGAGTGGTACGCTCTGCAGCTCGACTTGGAATCTCGAAAATTCGGCTCACCGGCGGTGAACCTCTTGTTTATCCAGAAATCCTGTCCCTTGTGCGCGAAATTACCACCACCCCTGGTATCACTGATCTCAGTCTGACTACTAACGCCACGCTACTCAAAAACCTGGCTGAACCGCTCGTTCGTGCTGGGCTTAATCGCGTTAATATCAGCCTTGATACGCTGGATCCAGACAAGTTTAAAAGGATAACTCGCCTAGGTGATTTTTCCCTCGCATGGAACGGGATATTGGCTGCCGAAGCTGCCGGATTGACACCAATAAAGCTCAATGCCGTGGTTGTAAATGGGCTCAATGATGACGAATTAGTGCATCTGGCCCATTTAACTCTGGAGCATCCCTGGCACTTACGTTTCATCGAGCTGATGCCAATAGGAAACACAGATGAATGGGGGGCGGAGCTTCCTGCTGAACCATCTCGCTACCTATCCGTTCAACAAATGCGCACCGCACTTTCAGCTCTGAATTTACAACCTGACGTTGCTCCTGCAGGGAATGGCCCTGCCCGCACCTTCCGCATTCCAGGTGCACGGGGAACGGTTGGTTTTATCTCCCCGCTGGGTGAACACTTCTGCCAAACATGCAACCGTTTGCGTTTGACTGCAGATGGCAAGCTGCGCGCCTGTCTTTTCAAAACCGGTGAAATCGATCTACGATCTGCTATCCGTGAAAGCCAGCCGCTAGAACCATTCATACAAGAATCAGTGCTTCGCAAACCCGCAGGCCATGAACTGTGGTTGCAGAAGATGAGTGTCGACTCTTCCCGCCTGATGAGTCAGATCGGCGGCTAAAACTTTAACAAGGCCATAATAATCCTACGACTAAAATTTATATAAGTCTATTTCACGGAAATCACCATGCAAAAAGCCTTATTTTTGTGTACCGGCAATTCCGCTCGAATCCGAAAGGCAAAGCTTTTCTGCGCAAATACGGTGGAGATCAGTTCGAAGCCCACCGCGCCCAGTTGGAACCGAAAGGATTAAATCATCTCACGCTTCAAGTCATGCAAAAAATGGTATCGATTTATTCTGACAACAATCCAAAGGTGTTAGGCATACTTGGGGAAAGTTCTATTTCAATCTCATCACGGTTTGCAATGATGCCGCGAAAAGCTGCCCCAGCATCTGGCCTGACATCAGCAAACGTGAGCACTGGTCATTCGAGGATCCATTAGTCCGTGAAGGCACGAACGAAGAAAAGCTCGGCAAATTCCGCCAGGTGAGAGACCAGATCGAAGCACATATCAAAGCCTGGATTACCAACTCGCAATGACCGAAAGCCCCAACTGGGGCTTTTTGTTTGCCATACCGCGTAAATACTATATTCACAATCAACCGGATGGAAGTTCGTTCACTTGGCGGCGCGATGTCTGCCTTAAAAGCCATTGTAGCTGTCGAAATGACAAATGCCCCTCGGGTGGTTATGCTGTTCAAATTCAGCACCGCCAACGGCCTTCTCAGACCAAACCCGGACAAGTCGGAACCAAACAGGAAAGCAAAGAGGGAAAGTCGCTCAACGGGACGGGACCGGAAGGTACCCTACACAAGTTAAAGACTTGAAAACGAGGTAAGCATAAAGCTTCTCAAGAAGAAGTGGCAACTTTCCCTCAGAAATATTTAAGCACGAGAACGCTGCGCCAATCTAGTGCATATTGGGATAGATGGTTGCCCGTTTTTGTTAGTCTGGTGCTTCCACTGTGCTATGTAGCTGGTGCAAAAGCTTATAGTACCAAACACACTGGTTTCCACAAATTGAGATGGAATAACCCCGTCGCAATGCCAGGATAAAGAGTGCTATAATACAAACACTTGAGTACCTATTCATGTATTTACGATAAAAAAATGACAACTATACCTATCTTGGATGAACACATTGCCGCCCATGTGGCCGAACTCTTTCGTGCATTTAGCGACACCAGCCGCGTGCGCATTCTGGCAGCCATCCTGGAGCAGGAAATGAACGTTTCTGCGCTGGCCGAGCAGGTTGGCATAACTGAATCAGCCGTTTCACATCACTTACGCGGATTACGACAAATGCACATCGTTCAGGCACGCCGCGATGGGAAAGAGGTCTTTTACAGCGTTATCGATCCGCATATCGTCTCGCTCTTCCAGCAAGGTGTTCGACATGTCCAGGAAGAATAAACTCCTGCTTTTTCTCTTTTTCGCAATCATCATTTTTAGTCTGCTTACAGCCTTGCTTCCTACGTCAGACGTTGACAATGATGGATATTTAGATTCTCTCGTCACCGAGGGATTCTTGCTTGTCCCCGCACTTTGCGCTATAACCGGGTTTCTTTCCCTGTTGAGACGACTCCCTTCAACCTGTATTCCCGTTTCCAAGCTTTTTCTTACACTGCTAGTTCCCCCGCCCATCCAAACTCTATAAATCAATTCCACATCCCGGCACACTCTGCCACATGGGATGGATTCCGCGTGTTTCTGGCACGCGGTCTTCCCGTTTGCCTGTTATAGAAGAACCATGATACCCATTGGAGAAATTTCTGCATGAGCACGAAATTCCATGAAACCAACTTGCAAGGCCTGACGGAGCAAGAGGCGCTCGAACGCCTGGCTCAAGACGGCTACAATGAACTACCGACAACCAAGAAACGCACCGTTTTCCACATCTTACTGGAAGTGGTACGAGAACCAATGTTTTTGATGCTGATCGCCTGCGGCGTGCTCTACTTATTGTTGGGCGACCAGGAAGAAGCTCTGATGCTGCTCGGTTTTGTTGGCATCATCATCGGTATTACGATTTACCAGGAACAGAAAACCGAGCGCGCACTCGAGGCACTGCGCGACCTCTCCAGCCCACGCGCACTGGTCATCCGCGATGGCAGGCAGCAACGCATCGCCGGACGAGAAGTTGTCCGAGATGATATTATCTTGATTTCTGAAGGCGACCGTATTCCGGCGGATGCGGTTTTGTTGACAGGCGCCAACATTAGCGTGGATGAATCTCTCTTAACAGGCGAACCTGTGCCTGTGCGAAAAAAAGTCTGGGATGGCCGAGTCGAGATGGGCCGCCCGGGCGGGGACGACATCCCCTTCTTGTATTCCGGTGCGCTCGTTGTCAAGGGCCAGGGTATCGCCCAAGTACGTTCGACTGGCGCACGGACGGAGATTGGCAAAATCGGCAAGGCACTGCAAATCCTGGTACCTGAAGAGACCAATTTGCAGGTCCAAACCGGGAAAATCGTCAAGAATTTTGCAATTGTTGGCCTGAGCTTATGCGCGCTGGTCATCGTGATCTTTGGCCTGACACGCGGCGATTGGTTGAATGGTTTCCTGGCGGGAATCACGCTGGCAATGGCGACGCTCCCCGAAGAATTCCCGGTAGTACTGACCATTTTCCTGGCACTCGGCGCCTGGCGCATTTCACAATTCAAGGTGTTAACGCGGCGCGTCCCGGCAGTGGAAATGCTTGGCGCAGCGACGGTGCTCTGCACTGATAAAACCGGGACGCTGACTCTGAATCGGATGACAGTCACGAAAATCGCGGTCAAAGGTGAACTTTATGATGTGGATGGAAAGCAGTTAATTCTGCCCGAAGCGTTGCATGAGGTGGTTGAATACAGCATCCTCGCCAGTCCTATCGACCCGTTCGACCCGATGGAAAAAGCCATGAAAGAACTAGGCGGCCGGGCGCTGGCGAATACCGAACACATTCACAAGGATTGGATGCTGATCAAAGAATACCCGCTTTCGGAAAAACTGCTGGCGATGTCGCACGTCTGGCGCTCGCCCAATGAGCAGGAGTATGTGGTAGCGGTCAAGGGTGCGCCCGAAGCGGTAGCCGATTTATGCCATTTTGACGAAGGACAGCTGGCAAGAATGCACGCGCAAGTGGCAGAGATGGCAAATGAAGGTCTGCGCGTGCTAGGGGTTGCGCGGGCGCACTTAAAGGCGGTCGACCTGCCAGGGGAGCAGCACGATATTGAGTTTGATTTTATTGGCTTGCTGGGTCTCTCCGACCCAGTGCGCCCAGAAGTAGCGAAAGCCATCAAGGAATGCTATACCGCCGGTATCCGTGTCATTATGATTACTGGCGACTACCCCGGTACCGCGCAAAATATCGCCCGGCAGATCGGCCTGCAGCCACTCGATCAGCTCATTACCGGTCCAGAATTGGACGCGATGAGCGACGCCGAACTCAAGGAGCGTATCAAAACAACCAGCATTTTTGCGCGCGCTGTGCCTGAGCAAAAGCTCCGCATCGTTCAAGCCCTTAAGGCCAACGGGGAAGTGGTAGCAATGACCGGTGACGGCGTCAATGACGCCCCGGCTTTGAAAGCCGCCCACATCGGCATTGCCATGGGTGGGCGCGGCACCGATGTAGCCCGCGAAGCCGCCGCTATCGTGTTGCTCGACGATAACTTTGCATCCATCGTCGCCGCTGTCCGCATGGGCCGCCGTATTTTCGACAACCTGAAAAAAGCAATGGGCTTTATTTTTTCAGTACACATCCCGATTGCAGGCATGTCGCTCCTGCCGGTTGTATTCAACTGGCCGTTGGCGCTGATGCCAGTCCACATCCTATTCTTGGAATTGATTATCGACCCGGCTTGCTCGGTCGTCTTCGAGGCAGAAGCCGACGAGGCCGACATCATGCAACGGCCGCCGCGCAAACTATCGGCTCCGCTCTTTGGGCGGGAGATGATTCTCTCAGGTCTGATACAGGGTCTCGGCATCTTGGCGGTGATCGCGATCGTCTATAGCTACTTGCTTTCCAACGGATTCGGCGAAGGTGTAGCGCGCATGGTCGGCTTTGCCTCTCTGGTGATTGGAAACCTGGGCCTGATCTTTGCCAACCGCTACACATCCCGCTCAATTTTGGCAACCCTAAAAATCCCGAACAAGGCTCTGTGGTGGGTCACTGGCGGAGCAATCGCTTTCCTAATACTGGTTTTGGAAGTCCCATTCCTGCGTGAATTGTTCAAATTTTCAGACTTAAAAAGTTGGGAAATTGTACTGATCGCTGTAACCGGACTGATCAGCGTTCTGCTGGCTGAAAGCACCAAACTTAAATTTATCCAACGCCTGATTGCGCCGAGGTAAATCCAAAAAACTAATGCAGAACACACCAACTCCCCCCATTGACCGCACTGCGCTGACGCGCTTTGCCTGGCTTTCGATTGGGGCCGCCATTACCACCATTGTCTTGAAGTCGCTCGCCTATGGATTGACCGGCTCGATCAGCCTGCTCTCTGATGCTGTTGAATCACTCGTCAACCTGGTGGGTGCGCTGATGGCGCTCAGTATGTTGATAATTGCCGCCCGGCCTCCTGATGACGAACACACCTTCGGACATAGTAAAGCCGAATATTTTGCCAGCAGTATGGAAGGTGTCCTGATCTTGGGCGCGGCAATTACGATTGCCTACACCGCCATCGGTCGTCTATTAAATCCGCAGCCGCTCGATCAAATGAACGTCGGTTTGATGATTTCGACGGGTGCTTCCGTGGTCAACTTTGTCGTCGCACGAATTCTGCTCAAAGCAGGCAGGCAATACGATTCAATCACCCTTGAAGCGGATGCCCGGCACCTGATGACCGACGTCTGGACCTCGGCAGGCGTAATCGGTGGACTGATCGTTGTGGCCATCTCCGGATGGATCGTGCTTGATCCTCTTATGGCGTTGCTGGTCGCGATTAACATCGTCTGGACGGCTTTCGACTTACTGCGCCGCTCGGTAAATGGCCTAATGGATACTGCCTTGCCGGAGTTCGAACTAAAAATTGTTGTCGATGTAATGGAGCGATATCGTGCGAAAGAAGTTGAATTCCATGCCTTGCGCACGCGTCAGGCCGCATCAAGACGCTTTCTCTCGGTTCACATGCTTGTCCCCGGCGATTGGTCTGTACATGACGCGCATCACATTGCTGAGGATTTCGAGGGTGAGATTCGCGCCGTATTGAACAATGCTATCATCCATACCCATCTGGAACCGGTC
>CAILYI010000096.1 GCA_903838415.1 uncultured Anaerolineae bacterium
CCGAGACGGAAGCGATCGAAGCTGTCGCTGAAACCGAAGCTGCGGAAGTTGTCGCAGAAGCTGAAAGCGTCGAAGCTGTCAGCGAGGAAGAAATCAGCCAGCCAGTGGCCGAGACGGAAGCGATCGAAGCTGCCGCTGAAACCGAAGTCACGGAAGTTGTCGCAGAAACTGAAAGCGTCGAAGCCGTCAGCGAAGAAGAAATCAGCCAGCCCGCGGCCGAAGTCGTTGAGATTGAAGATGACGAAGAAGCGGATGCCGTTGAAATCGTGGCAGAAATCGCAGGCTGGGAACCAGTTGCCGTGGAAGACGCTGGCGAAATCGAAGAACCTATCATGACCGCAACAGAACCGGTGGCTGAATCGGCCCCATCTGAAATTTACTTTGAACTCGCCATTGACGAAATTCTCGCCAGCCCGGTCAATCTGCGCGCTTCCTTGCAGACGGAAGAACTGGTTGAGTCCATTCGGCAGCATGGCATCCTCCAGCCGCTGGTCGTCGCAAAAGCTACTGACGGCAAATATGTAGTCGTGGCAGGAAATCGTCGCCTGGAAGCAGCCCGCACAGTTGGCCTGGAGACAATTCCGGTCGTACTGCGCCCTGCCGATGAACGCGAGCTTTTGGAAATGGCTTTGATCGAAAATATCCAACGAGTTAATCTCGATCCGCTCGAACTGGCCGAGGCCTACTGCCTGCTTTCTGAGAATTTCGGCATGTCTTTGGAAGCCATCGCCGAATGCGTTGGAAAAAGCCGCTCGGCGATCTCCAACACCATCAACCTGTTGAATTTGACAGATGAAGGCAAGCAGGCATTGCAGGAAAAAGCTATCAATGAAGGGCATGCACGCGCCCTGGTAATGATTGCTTCGCCAGTGATGCAAAATCATGCCCTGGTCTACATCCTTGAAAACCGGCTGAGCGTGCGTCAGACCGATGACCTGGTTCGGATCATCATCAACGCTGTGGCTGTCAGCCGCACCTACGATGAGCCTTTGGAAGAAGAAGTGTTTGCCGAGGCGATTGAGCAACAAGAAGCTGAAAGCGAGGCTCTTGAAACTGAGGCGGCCGTGGAAGCGGAGCTTGCGCTCGCTGAAGTCGAAGCAGATCCGGAAATCATTGCAGAGCAGGAAGTTGAAGAATTCATCGCCGAAGTCGTGGCTGCGGATCCCGAACCTGAACTGGAACCGGTCGCTGTTGCCGATGAATTGGATGCGGAAATCATCCCGGAAGTTTTCGACATCGATGATCAGCCCGTGATGATTGAAGCGGTTGAAGAAGTGTTGACTGAAGAATCAGAAAATGCCGAAACCATCGTCGAAGAGACCGCCGTGGAAGCGATCTCCGAACTGACCAGCGAAGAGGTAGTCGCCGAAGAACCTGCTGACGAATTTGTCTGGCTCGAATCCAACTTCGAAACAGTCGACGAAATGCAAACCACCGACATCGCTGTCGAAGCGTACGAACAAACAAGCGTTGAAGAAATCGAAATGCCCATGACCGCTTCTGCGGAAACAATTCTGGTGGCTTCAAATTCCGGCGCCACCCAGGATGTGACCTTCCACACTGACGTGATGGTGGCCGAACCAATCCCCTTTACCCCGATCGAATCGGTTTATCAGCAAACCGAAGAAGCTTTGAGTGACCTGATCGAAGAGACAGTTCAATTCACGGATGAAGTCATCTCAAATCCGGTTGATTCAACCGTCGCGGTGAGCGACGAACAGACCGCTGGCGATCCGGCACCCGTTGCTCAGGCTGAAGTTACTCCTGAACCTGTCCAACCTGAAAGCAAGGTTGACTCCCCTGCCCGCCTGAAAGCCCTCGAAACCATCGCCGGAATCAAACGCCTGGTTGAGAAAAATCCCGACAATGTCCGCATCTGGCACCTGCTTGGCAATCTGTACAGCGATTTGGGCCAATACGAAGAAGCCTCCGATTGCTTGAACCGGGCGATTGCACTGGATCCCAACAAGTACACCTATTATTACCATCTCGGTTTGGCAATGGCCTCCGCCCGGCGCTATCCTGAAGCCATTCAAGCCCTGGAAAAGACGGTCGAACTTGCCCCCCAACACGTGCTCGCACATTGCTCTTTGGCCGGATGCTACCGTCACATGGACAACGCAACTGAAACCCGCAAGCATATCGAAATTGGCAAGCCACAACTGATGCTGGAAAAAGCTTACAACCGGGCTTGCTTCGAGTCAATCTGTGGCAACAACGATCAGGCGCTTGAATTGCTCCAGGTAGCCTTGAATACTGACAAAATCCCGACCGAATGGCTATTCCGTGACCCTGACCTGGACTTTATTCGTGACGATCCGCGCTTCCAGGCATTGATTGCAGAACTAGGTGGCTCCATCTTATAGCGATATCGATCAGCTCTGCAGGTTGTGAAGCAGGTTTGCACGTCCCTGCTTCACAACACAGAACTGATGTATTCCGGAGCGCTGCAATGCTTTTGCAATGCTTCGACCATGTTCTTGAAATATTCCTCAAACCGAGTCCGTGATAAAAACAATTATCGTGAATTGGTTTGAGGAGACAAGAATGGAAATCCAACATGAGCAAGGTCGTCATTACTCCCTTAGCGAAGTCATTATCAATACAGATGCTGCGCAGATTCAAGAAGAAAAGGGAACGTCTTTAAAGGGATTTCTGTTCTTCGTGTTGGTACTGATTATTTCAACTCTTGCCTTCCTTCTTCCAAATGGAGTAGCCACTATGTTAACTCTCATCATTGTCATCAGCATAGTTTGCATGACCTATCTGGTTGTGTCATTCTTATAACAAACCAACTTTCCTGGCAGATTTCCCCCCGAAAGCCGCGCCTTTTTGGCGTGGTTTTTATTTTAAGTCACCCTTTCACCGTTACAGAAAGAACTGCAAATTGGGCGGAAATTGACAATTCCCTTTGATGCCAAAATGCGCAACGAAAGCGGTTATGTTGGTGTTTTTGGGGTATGACAACATTCATCGTAAATATAATTGGTTGGGCTGGCGTGGTTTTGCTCTTACTCGCCTATGCCCTGGTCTCTCTTCGCCGCCTGGATGGTGATTCGGTAGCTTTTCAATTACTGAATATGGCTGGCGCTTTGCTGTTAATTATCAACTCATTCTATTTCGGCGCCTACCCGTCAGTGGGCGTGAACCTGGCGTGGATTTTTATCGCCATTTTCACACTGGGCAACACCTGGCGCAAGAGAGCATAGCAAACCTCCAAATATGGAGAAAGCGTGGAGGTTTTCACGCGGCCATTAATAATCTGCTAAACTATTGGCATGAATACTACAACTTTTTTTATCGACGCTGTCGGTTGGACAGGCGCTGCACTTGTATTGATTGCCTATGGCTTGCTCTCAATTCGCTGGATGGATGGAAACTCTTACAGTTACCAGGCGCTTAATGTCACTGGCGCAATCATGCTGGTCATTAATTCGTATTATCTGAAAGCCTATCCATCGGTGGGCGTGAATGCCGCCTGGGTGGGAATCGCGGTTCTTACGCTTTTTCGAGAATGGTGGCGTGGACCTGCTGAAACCTACAAAAGAGTGACTGCGCGGTTATCAAAAAGAGAACCATTGCGAAAAATTTCTCTCCAACGCATCAAGCTGCCCGCTTTCAAACTTGGCAACCGCAATAATCAGAAAAAGCCCCGCACAAGTGCCAAAGAAATGGGACAGCCGCAGTTTCTATAAAATTATCCTGAGCAGAAGTGACACTGGATAATTCTTCACAGTTACGGTTATCAACTGATAAACTCGGTGGATAACCGTTGTTTTTTTCAGTAAGCTCCGAGAAAGGAAATTTATGCCCACACTCTCCACCATCAGCATTTATCATGTAAAGTCAATGCGCGGATTTGATGTCAATTCCGCCAGCGTTGAACGGATGGGACTGGAAAATGACCGTCGTTTCATGGCGGTCGACCCTGACGGAATGTTTCTGACTCAGCGCGATCATGCCCGCATGGCACTGATTACGCCCACACTGAAAGACGAAATGTTGAACCTTTCAGCCGCCGGAATGGACGATTTAACGGTTCCAATTCGCAGGCTGGGAAAACGCATCAGCGTGGAAATCTGGCAGAGCAGCGGCGTGGAATCCGTCGATCAGGGCGACCTGGCCGCCGAATGGCTCAGCGCTTTCCTGAAGATGCCCGCCCGACTAGTGCGCATGGCCGATGACTATCAGCGCAAAGTTAGCGCCGATTATGCCGTCAGCCCCGAGGATCAGGTTGGATTTGCGGATGGATTTCCCATTCTGATTGTTTCGCAAGAATCACTGGACGATTTGAACCGGCGCATGGAAAAACCCATCCCGATGAACCGTTTTCGGCCCAATCTGGTGGTGCGTGGCTGTGAGCCTTTCGCCGAAGATGGCTGGCGGCGCATCCGCGTTGGTGAGGTGGAAATGGCGCTGGTGAAGCCATGCGCGCGTTGTAACGTCCCCACCATCGATCAGGACAGCGCCGAAAGCGGCAAAGAACCAAACACCACGCTGGCCAAATTCCGCAAGATCGATGGCAAAGTCATGTTCGGGATGAACGTCATCCCGATAACGGTGGGCCACATCCAGGTAGGCGATTCTGTGGAAATTATCGGGTAGAAAACGCCCGGCAGCGGAAATTCAGACGCGGCGAGGTGAAATCCTCCCGCGTTTTTCATTTATGGTAAGATTATTTCGATGAAACTATCCCTTGCGCTCGCTCAAATCAATACAACCCTTGGCGCTGTAGACGCCAACCTGGAAAAGCACCTGGCGATGGCACATACTGCCCGGAAACAGGGCGCAGACTTGCTTATTTTCCCGGAATTGTCGCTGACTGGCTACGTTTTGCAGGATGTCGCGGCCACGGTTGCCCACCGGCCTCTGCCCGAAGACCCTGTTTTCAAGCGTCTTTTGGCCGCCTCGAACGACCTTGATATGGTCGTTGGCTTTGTGGAGGAAGATGAGCGCTACCGCTACTTTATTTCGGCGGCGTATCTTTCCAACGGAAAGGTGACGCATGTTCATCGCAAAGTGTATTTGCCGACTTACGGCATTTTCGACGAAAAACGTTATTTTGCCAGCGGAGATTCCTTCCGCGCTTTTGATACTAAGTTTGGCCGCGCCGGAATTTTGATTTGCGAGGATTTTTGGCACGCCTCCTCCCCGTATGCGCTGTGGATGGATGGCGCGGACTTGATGCTGTTTACATCCGCCTCGCCTGGGCGTGGCGTAACGGATGAAATCCTCGGCTCGGCCAAATGGGTTGAAACCGTCAACCGCACCTATGCGGGCCTGTTCACCACTTTCATCGCGCACGCCAACCGCGTCGGTTTCGAGGATGGGCTGAATTTTTGGGGCGGCTCCACCATTTACGACCCGGATGGCAAACTGATTATTAAAGCGCCGTACAACGAAGAAGGCGTCACGCTGGCAGAGCTTGACCTGAACCAGCTACGGCGCACACGCATGCGCCTGCCGCTGCTCAGAGACGAAAAGCCGGACCTGATCCTTAAAGAACTTCAACGCATCACGGCAAAATAAAATGGAAATTGACCTTTCGATTCATACCGACCTCGTGCGGAATCTGCTCGCCCGCTTTATCCACACTGAAATCACTCGAACCGGTCTCCCCCGCGCCGTTCTCGGTGTTTCTGGTGGCATCGACTCGGCCCTGGTGGCCTATCTGGCCGTGGAGGCGCTCGGCGCTAAAAACGTGCTCGGCGTGCGCATGCCGTACAAAACTTCCTCGCAAGATTCACTCGACCACGCGCAAATGGTCATCGACGACTTGAAAATCCCATCGCTGACCATTCCCATCACCGAAATGGCGGATGGGCTGATCGAAAAATTCCCGGACATGTCAAACATGCGCAAAGGGAATATCATGGCGCGCTGCCGCATGGTGACGCTCTACGACCAATCGGAAGCGTTTAAGGGGCTGGTACTCGGAACCGGCAACAAAACCGAAATCCTGTTGGGCTATTCCACCCTGTATGGCGACTCGGCTCACGCCCTGAACCCGATTGGAGACCTTTACAAGGC
>CAILYI010000097.1 GCA_903838415.1 uncultured Anaerolineae bacterium
GTATCCACCCCGCCCATGAAGGCCAGTTGATCGCCAAATTCCTTTTTTAGATTGACAGGATCCATCCCGGGACAGTTGCCCTGGATCGGGTTGAGCACATCCAGCCCGATTTCAATCAAATCCGGGATAATTGGACGCAGTCCGCCGCAGCAATGATAGGCCACCCACAGTCCGCGCGATTTGCCAACTTCAAAGACACGCTGAAGCCCTGGTTTGATCAGGTTTCGCCAGCTCCTTGGGCTGATCATCATCCCCGCTTGCGAGGCCACATCGTCACCTGTCCACAACCAATCCAGCGGAAAACGATCGCAGGCAGCCTCGCCCAGTTGGATGGCAAAGTCCATGCAGCGATTAAGCAGCGTGCCGGCCAATTCCGGATCCTCGACCAAATCGATCATCGCCGGTTCCATGCCGCGCAGACGCCAGTACATTTCAAAGGCGCAGGGAGAAATATCGCAGCCTAGAAAATAATCGCCGCTGGATTCCACCAGAGGCTGCATGTGCTCCAAATATTCATCAATATGAGCGGTTGGAAACTGATAGGCCAGGATTTCTTCTTTTGAAGCAGTCTTCAGCGGATAATGACTGATTTGGTTGAAGCTGTAGCCGCGCGTCCAGGTTATGCCCCAGTCATCGACGTGCGAATCGCCGTCGTTTTCATGGGTAATGCCTTCCATGGCATGATTATTGTTCACCCAGGTCTGGTGAACATCGTTTCCCATCGCATCACCCACCAGGCCGGGTGGCAATTCCAATAAACTGCCGAGATGTTTGGCTGTTTCGGGATGGAACCACATAAAAACCGGCACACGATCGACCAGTTCACGCCGTAATGCCGCTGACACCCGTTGCTTTGAGTTCATTTTTCACCACTTCGCAGATTAACCAAAGGATTATTTTTCAGCGGGCTGATAGTTTGTAAGACTCATAAACTATCCCTTGATATGACAAGTGAACTCACCTTATGGGCGATAATCGCGAAAAGCTTCATACATGGCGCGAACATTCTCCAGCGGCAAATCTGGGCCCACCTCGCCGCAAGCCACAATGCCACCCCGCGGGGTGCCGCAGGCTTCAAAGGTCCGAAAAACTTCTTCCTTAACCTGGCTGGGAGAACCAATCCCCAGTACATGCTGGCGGTCAATATCTGTCCGAAAAGCTATCTTGCCTCGCATATTTTTCGAGACCCAATCAAAGCCCATGACAGCGACCTGGCAGTTGATCACATCGACACCGGTTTCGATTAGGTCGCCGACAATGTCGTTGATGCGCCCGTCGCTATGAAACCAGACATCCATCCCGGCGTCTTTGACACGCTTAAACATTTCAGCGTAGCGCGGCTTGAAGATACGCCGCCAGGTGGCGGGCCGAATCAACATGCTGGTTTGGGAGCCCCAATCGTCAGCGAAATGCAAGCCGTCATATTCGAGCTTGATCCATTGATCGATCCACGCCAGATTAAAATTGAACATATCGTCCAAGAACCGATAGAAAGCCGGAGATTCTTCCGCGACAGCAATGAAAAGATTCTCAAAGCCATACAGGAAATGCATGGGTTCGAAGGTGTTGACCCAGGCTCCACGCGCGTACCAACAATCATCGAAACCATTCATATGCCCGCTGTACAGCCGCCCCTTGGGCTGACCGGCGCTGAAAACTTCCGGCCAGATATATTTGTCGTATTGGTTCAGGTCTTTGATGGGACCTTCCGGGATGCCAACGATACCATCCCATGAGCAGTTCCAGGTAACGCCAAAATCGTCAACATGCTTGCCCTTTAGATAGGCAGCGGGAAAATCTTCTTTTGGCAAATCCGACATGTAATCCCAACCAAAATCATCGCGAAACTCCGTGAGGATCTCAGCCAGAGCTGGGCCATATTTGAATTGAGCTGCTGGTAGCACGGCATGGGAGATCGGCAGTTTGTCGGGAGTCCCAAATTTAATGGCCCGCTTGACGCGTTCTTGGCTATTCATCAAAAGCTCCTTCTTGTCCAACAACCTCACTCATACCCAATCCATTCACTGAACAACACGTTCACATTCATCTTTGGGAACTGGTTACCGGGTGAAATTCAGGGTTTTGGAATAATTCCCGCAACACCAGGGAAAATGCTCCAATCAAAGGGGCATTCTCACCCAATTCACTTATCAGCACAGGCAGTTGTTGTTCACTGCGAGAAATTGCCCGCTTGTCAACATACTCCTGGATGACCGGTAAAATCAACTCACCCACTGAACTGATTTTCCCACCCAAAATGATCGCTTGTGGATCAAACGAATTGATCACATTGACTGCGGCAATCCCCAAGACTTGCGCCATCTCCAGGAGAGCTTCGCGAGCAACTGCGTCGCCCTGCTTCGCCGCCTGCGCCACCAATTCAAAACTAATGCGGTTCATATCGTTATCAATCCAGCGGCTTAACAAGCTCTTCTGGCCAGACATCAAGGCCTGGCGAACCCTGCTTTCCACCGCATGCGGTGAAGCATATAGTTCCAGGCAACCGGTATTCCCACACCCGCAGATGGGACCGTTGCGGTCGATGGTGGTATGACCAATTTCACCGGCTACATCATGCTGCCCACGGTATAGATCACCATTTATGACCACCCCGCCGCCTACGCCATCTTCAACCAAGATAAAAACAAAGTTATCCAGATTTCGCCCGGATCCAAACCATTTTTCAGCCAGGGCAGCGCTGTTGGCATCATTATCCAGGATCGTTGAGAAACCGGTTTTTTCTTCAATGGTTTTACGGATTGGGAAGCTATCCCAGCCGGGAAAATTGGGAGGCGCAATCAAAATTCCACGATCAGCATCCAGCGGTCCGGGGGCGGAAATTCCTATCCCCAAGATTGTCCCGCGATCCACGCCTGATTTTTCGATCACCATCTCTATTAATTCCAGCAGAGCTGGCATGCTGGCGTCAATCGGGTTGGATAAAAAAGAAGAGCTGGTCGTATGGATGACCTTCTCATGTAAATCCAAATCTGTAATTAGCCCCTGGATATTATGACGCGCCAGACGCACAGCGAGGATATTCCCAATTTTAGAGTGGATGCGCAACAACGAACTACGCCGGCCAACGCGCGCTTCGCCAGAACCAGCATCTTCAATCAGGCCCCGGTCAAGCAATTCGCGAGTGATGTGAGTCAAAGTGGCGGGATTCAAGCCCGTCTGCTTAGCAAGGTCAGCTCGTGAGATGGCACCTGCATCGCGAATGGCGCGAAATATTACCGCCCTGTTTAGCAACCGAATATCTTTCAAGTTACTTCCAGATTGCGGAGCCGACGATATGCGTTTCAAAATCATTCTCCTAGCATTTGCTATGTAGTGATCCCGAATCTGCCAAATTCGTTGATGAATGCAAACATAAATTATGAGAACCTGGTTACGTGGTTATCACTCTGACGCAATTCATATTCCAGTAACAAGAATTGACGAAATAAATTTGGTCCGTCGGACTTACCACAAAGCCATACTGTGCCGATCGTCCTGGCATCAATAAATTATGTTTCAGTAGAAATTTGGCCCCCATCCAATCATTCGAAATGAAAATGTTGGTATTGAGTTTTACAACCGTGGAGCCGCGTCTTGAATCTCTGCTAAAAAGCAGGCAACAAAGTGATCCGGGCTTAGCTCACGCAATTCTGGCTGACTCTCTGCGCACTTTGGTTGCGCAATTGGGCAGCGGGTATGAAATCGACAACCCGATGGCGGATCGATCGGCGAAGGAATTTCACCTTTCAAGATAGTCCGCCTGCGTTTTTCCTCAATAAATGGGTCTGGAATATTGACTGCGGATAGCAAGGCGCGCGTGTACGGGTGCAGCGGATTATGATAAAACTCGTTCTTGTTAGCAATTTCGACGATCACGCCCAGGTACATGACCGCCACCCGGTCACATATATGCCGGACCATCGAGAGATCATGCGAAATGAATAAGTAAGTCAGGTTAAACTGCTTCTGCAGTTCCACCAGTAGGTTGACAATTTGAGCCTGGATGGAAACATCCAGGGCTGAAATCGGCTCATCACACACGATCAATTCTGGCTGAAGCGCCAGTGCTCGGGCAATGCCAATGCGCTGACGCTGACCACCTGAAAATTCGTGCGGGTACCGGTTGACATAGGCCGGGTTTAGTTTCACCAAGTCCAGCAGCATGGAGATCCGTTCATTGACTTCGTTCCGAGTTTTGGTATCCTGATAAACCATCAGCGGGTCACTGATAATCTCACCAACGGTCATGCGCGGATTCAGGCTGGCGTATGGATCCTGGAAGATCATCTGCATGCGGCGGCGGAATTTGCGTAATTCAATCGGTGGAAGATGGACCAGATCCACTCCATCGAATAGGACCGAGCCTGATGTCGGGCGATATAGCTGCAAAATTGTCCGACCGGCGGTTGATTTTCCACAACCCGATTCCCCCACCAGTCCCAGCGTTTCACCTTTATACAGGTTAAAAGAAATCCCATCCACGGCATGAACGACGTTTTTCTGTTTCTGGAAAAATGAGCCGGTATCAGCGGCCGAAAAATGTTTCACCAGGTTTTCAACTTGCAGTAAGGGCTCAGAAGAGATTGTCATGGTTGTAAACTCCGGGTTTTGGGTTTGACCCAACACGCCACCCGATGATCGGCGGTGATTTTTTCCAGAATCGGGTTTGCCTGGCGGCATTTATCGGTCACATAGGTGCAGCGCGGAACAAAAGGACAGTAAGCGGGTTTTTGTAACAAAACGGGAGGCAGTCCGTCGATGGAAACCAGCGGCTCACGCTGATCGTAATCCAGCCGGGGCAAACTGCCCAATAATCCCAGCGTGTATGGATGCTGAGGATTGCGAAATAATTCCTTTACGGGGGCTTCTTCAATAAAATAGCCAGCATACATCACGATGACGCGGTACGCCAGATTGGCGATGATGCCGAGGTCATGCGTGATCCAGATGATGGTCATCCCCAATTCATCGCGCAGATTTTTCACCAAATCGATAATTTGAGCCTGAATGGTCACATCAAGGGCCGTGGTTGGCTCATCGGCGATCAAGATTTGCGGGTTACAAGCCAACGCCATGGCAATCATCGCCCTCTGGCGCATTCCACCCGAAAACTGGTGTGGGTAATCCTTCAGTCGATCTTTAGCCTTGGGGATCCCGACCATTTCGAGCAATTCGGCAGCGCGCTGACGGGCTTGATCTGGTGTCAGACCAAGGTGAACCTCGATCGTCTCAGTTATTTGCCTGCCGATGGTCAGTACGGGGTTGAAGGAAGTCATTGGATCCTGAAAGACCATGCCGATCTGCGCCCCGCGGACTTTTTGAAGCTGGGATTCGTTCATCTTCAACAAATCCTGACCGTGAAAAAGGGCTATTCCGGCGGCAATCTTCCCGGGCGGAGTCGGCACCAGGCCAAGAACTGATAGCATGGTCACGCTTTTTCCACACCCGCTTTCACCAACAATCCCGATGGTTTCGCCTTTTTCAACGCGAAAAGAAACGCCGTTGATGGCGTGGATCGTCCCGTCAGGGGTGATAAATTGGGTTTCCAATCCTTGCACTTCCAATAATACATTTTCCATAGCAAGCCGCCGTACAGTGATCGTAAAAAACGAGACACAGGGGAGTGAACAGGTTCACCCCCCTGTGTCATCGTTTGCCAATTAAACTTGACGGGTAATCAAGTTATTTAGTACGTGAAGCCGGAACTTCATTCGAAACATACAGTGTGTAGAGCAGCATGCCCACCGATTCGGTGTTAGGCCAGTGCCAGGCTGCGACACCAGTGTTATCTGGATCGAGCTCAGAACCCTTCATGTACGGTTTGTAGATATTGCCGGGGGTAACGTGGTAAATGAAGACACCACCAGCATCGTCCACCAGGATTTTTTCCGCGTCCTTGAACATCTGGTCGCGCTTGGCAGTATCGCCCACTAACGAGGTGGCGTCGATCACAAGCTTGTCGAACTCAGCATTCTTCCAGGCATGCCGTCCACCGGAAGCCCAGATTCCCAGCATGTTGGAGGGATCGAGGTAATCGAAACCGTAGGAGAGCAGGTAGAACGGCAGCTTGTGGGAGTTGAGCGTATCCATGAAGAGTTTGGTTTCTTTGTTAGACACTTCAACATTAATGCCAAGGTTTTCTTTGAGCATGGAACCGATGGCCGCCGCGATGGCCTTGTTCAAATCAGACTCGTTGCGGGTCCACAATTCAATGCTCGGGAAGCCCTTGCCATCCGGGTAACCGGCGTCAGCCAGTAACTGCTTGGCTGCGGCAACGTCAAATTTATTGATATCCTCGTTCTTGAGCAGTTCGCTGGTCGCATCGGGGAAACCGGGCATCAGGAATGAGTAGGCGGCGTTACCCTGGCGCTTGACAACATTCTTGATGATACTGTCGCGGTCGATGGCCTTGGCAAAAGCCTGGCGCACCTTGAGGTCGCTAAAGGGTTTCTCAAAAGTGTTGAATCCCAGGTAGTAAGTGCGGAAATCGCCGTAGCCGGGATGATATTCTTTGTTGAGCTGCGGGTCGCTGGCGATCAGGTCATTATCAGCCGGGGAGAAGTACTGGGCCATATCGACTTCGCCATTCTGGTAAGCGCGGAATTCACCCGTAGTGTCATTGCTGAAGGTGAAGTAGATATTCTCAATGAACGGCTTGACCTTGCCGGTGTAGTTCTTATTTGGCCCAAAGCTCATTCCCTTGCCCTTGGTCCAATCCGTGAGAATGTACGGGGTGGAGGAAACGGAAGTTTCGGGCGTGCTGTTGTAATATTCGCCGCTTTTCTCGAAAGCAATTTTGCTCAATGGGCGGATGTAAAGAGCCTTGGAAGGGAAGTAGGGGGAGGCGGCAGTGGTGATAAACTGCACGGTATAGTCATCCACCTTCTTTACCCCGATCTCAGAGGTAGGAACGGTGCCCTTAACGGCATTGTCGAAATTGACGATATCGCTCCAGAACCAGGCAAAGTCCCAGGCATGCTTGGGATCGGCTTGATATTGGAAGGTAAAGACAACGTCATCTGCAACAACCGGATTCCCATCGCTCCATTTCAGGTCCGGATCCATGTGGAAGGTCCAGGTCTTGCCATCAGGAGTGACTTCCCAGCTTAACGCACCGGCGGGCAGAACTTCGAAGTTTTTGTTGAGCCGGACGAAAGGGGTGCTCAAAATATCTGAGTAGGAATTAACCGAGCGGCTGTAAACTGACACAGCAAAATCGGTGGTGGTCATTTCCGGGCCTTGCAGCCGCAGGAATTGCTGATCCAACGGGGCGGCATCGGCAGGGAGAGCCGCACCCCAAGCGTTGACCACTGCGCTGGGTTCAGTTGTATTTGCAGGTTTCGGCGCAGTAGTTGCTTCGACTACGGCCCCGGTTGAAGGGGTATAGGTTGCAGGAATGGGCATTGGCGTGTTCGGAGCCGCCGGAGTTTCTACACTTGCCGGACCACAGGCAGTGAGAACCATGGTCAACATTATCAATATTGTAAAAATCGTCCAAGTTTTCGACTTCAACTGAGTAATCATTCTTTTCTCCTTTGGAAAATTTGATGCGTGAATTTGAAGGTTATCTGACCAAAACCTTGGTCGCTCGATTTAAATATATGTCATTGAGCCTCCTTCCAAGTCGGTTTTTCGATCCATTGACAGGCAAGCCGGGCGTTTATGGCGCGGCAGATATAAACAGAAATTACTGGTTGTACATGGTTGGATCGAGCGCATCCCTTAGGCCATCGCCAACAAAATTAAAGCTGAGCATGGCGAGCGCGATGGTGATTGTTGGGAACACGCCCATGTACCAGTAAACGCGGATGTATCCAAGACTTTCACTGACCATCTTGCCCCAACTGGGGATGGGATCATTGATACCGACTCCTAAAAAGCTGAGGCCGGCTTCCGCAAAAATGGCGGTGGGAATCCCCAATGCGAGCATGATGACCAGCGGAGGCAGGGCATGCGGCATCAGGTGCCGCAGGATTACCCGCCAATCATCAGCCCCGTACGAGCGGGCCGCCACCACGAACTCTCTTTCGCGCAGCGCCAGGAACTGTCCGCGCGTCAAGCGGCATACTTCGATCCAACTGGTTGCCCCAATCGCCAGGATTACGTTGGGCAATCCCGTTCCAAGCAGACTCATCAAGAAGATTGCAAACAGGAAACCTGGAAAGGCCGTCATCACTTCCAATAAGCGGGTAATTAAGAAATCGATCCAGCCTCCCTTGATTCCGGCCAATGCGCCCAAAGGTAGACCAATCCCAAAAGCGATTAATTGAACCGAAAAACCCACCAGCAGGGATGTACGCGCGCCATAAATGATCAGGCTGAGCTCGTCCCGTCCAATTGGATCGGTGCCAAGCGGGTGGGCAAGACTCGGAAATTTCAAGTTGGCAGCCAGATCGGAATGGAAATAAGAAAACGGCGCCAGAATATCCGCAAAAACCGCCATGATGACAAAAATCCCAACGATGATCAATCCTATCGTTGCCAATCGGTTTTTCAAAAAAGACCGTTTGGCATCCTGCCATAAGGTTCGGTTTTTAGTAGCAACATCATCCGTAGTTGTAATTGAGGAAATTGTCATGAATTACCTCGGCCGGTCAAGCGCACCCGCGGATCAATAAATGTATAGAGAATATCGGTAACAATGTAGGTGATCCCCCAAAGAAAAGCCGCCAGCAGCATAGTGGCCATAATCATCGGATAATCCCGGTTCCAGGTGCTTGTAACGAAATAGCGTCCCAGTCCGGGAATGCGGAAGGTGGCTTCGATGAAAATCGATCCGGTAGCGATATCCGGGATTTTTGGTCCCAGCACCGTAATCATGGGGATGAGGGCATTTTTCAGCACATGCCGGAAAATAATCATATTGCGCTTCAAGCCTTTGGCCCGGGCGGTACGAACATAATCGGCATGCAGCGCTTCCAGGGTATTCACCCGGGTATAACGTGCTACCATGGCGGTCGGCGCGAGCGAGTAGACGAAGACTGGCATAATATAATGTTCCGGTTTCCCCCAACCCCCGGTGGGCAGCCAATGCAAACTGACAGCGAAAATCAGTATCATCCAGATTGCCACCACAAAGCTTGGGACGGCGAAACCCAGGGTGGCCATTAATGTTACAAAGTGATCAATCCAGGAGTTTTGATAGATGGCAGCGACAATACCCAGTACCAATCCCAAACTGTAAGAAACCAAAATTACCACCCCGGCAAGCTGCAGGGTGGGCGGCCAAACACGCGCAATCAACCCGGTGACGGTTTCCGTTGGACTTTGGAATGGAATCCCAAAATCGAGATGCACCGCATTCCACATATAACGCAAATACTGCTCCCAGATTGGTTTATCCAGGCCATATTTGCGCAAAATATTGGCTTTGGCTTCCGGAGGTAGCGGCTGCTTGGTTTCGTCAAACGGCCCGCCTGGAACAGCATGCATCAGCAAAAAGGTAATCATGGAAACAAGAACAAATGCAATCAGCAGACCACCAATGCGTCCCAGGATGTAGCGAGTCATAGCACCTCAATTCATTTTCAGCAAAAGGAATAAATGTTTGGTTCTATACCATTTTGATTGGATTTGTTGAAACCCAGGCACCAGATTGATAACCTATTAACATGTTACTTACTATTTGGAAAATTTCAATAGAAAATCCTGTCCAAGATTATCAATAAGCCGCATCCTTGAACCTAGCGCTGATGAAGGCTTCGATATTTTCCATCGTACCGTTCGGCAACAGATGCTGCTGGTCAATGCCGCCCCAAAATGACAGGCGCATGACCCGGAACTCCGTTACGACGAAGCGCTTGATTTACACGTTCCTTGGAATTCATAGGCCTTGTTCGCTTTTAATATGATGACACTCTCTGAAAAAGAGGAAAAAACTGACCTGACGGCCAGTTCGAAATGACCGACGACTTTCACCGGGGCCATGTGTACATAATCAAATGATTTCGGGATAAACCATCACTCAAAAGCGACCTGCGTATTACTGATAAAACAGAATGCCAAGTCTGGTCAACCAGTTTGGTATGTTGTTGGTTGCTAAAGTTTGGAAGTCCTTAATGGCCTGCCTAATTTATTGATTGTATCAATAAACATATTACTTTTTTCTCGATTAAATGTCAAGTACTTGACATTCATTGAAGAGTTGAGTAGCATGTTTGTTGAAACAATCAATATATTAATGAGAGAAATTATACCGATGAGCGCTCTTATCGGCATAATTTTTTCATGGTCACCCACCCCAAATAGGAGTTTTTTCCATGCTGCCCAACCTAAAAGAGTATTTTTTAATTGACCCCGATGTTGTTTTTCTAAATCACGGTTCTTTCGGAGCAACGCCAAAACCTGTTTTTGAATCCTATCAACGCTGGCAGCTGGAATTGGAACGTCAGCCGGTGGAATTTTTGGGACGCCGCCACAACGAATTGATGCGGTTTTCACGCTCAAAACTGGCTGAGTATGTTGACACAAGTGAAAACAATGTTGTGTATGTCACAAATGTCACCGTTGGACTCAATATCGTCGCCCGTTCGCTCACCCTTGGGCCTGGTGATGAAGTTCTAGCCACAGATCATGAATACGGAGCCCTGGAACGAACCTGGCGTTTCCTGGCGAAGGAAAGAGGTTTTACCTACAAAAGCTGCCAGATATCCCTGCCACTCCCCTCAGCTAATGAGTTTGTAGAACACTTTTGGAAAAGCGTCACCCCACAGACGCGGGTTATCTTCATCAGCCAGATCGCAAGCCCGACTGCTGTCATTTTCCCAGTTGCGGAGATTTGCGCCAGGGCACGCAGCGCCGGGATTCTTACTGTGATCGATGGCGCGCATGTACCCGGTCAACTTCCGCTGGCGCTGGATACGCTCGGTGCGGATTTTTGGTCCGGGAATTTACACAAATGGCTGATGAGCCCCAAAGGCTCGGGCTTTTTATATGCCAGCCCTGAAGTACAGCACCTTCTCAAACCGCTGGTAGTTTCATGGGGATACGAGGCAGAAGTTCCAGGCCCCTCACAATTCGTCGATTATCAAGAGTGGATGGGGACCCGAGACCCCGCGGCCTTCCTGGCTGTGCCCGATGCAATCAAATTCCAAGAAGATCATAACTGGGAACTTGTTCGAGAAGAATGTTTTAACCTTGCTACTTATGCCCAGGAAGTTATTTGTGACTTGACGGGTCTCGCTGCCTTGCATAAGCCAGGCGCGCGAACCTTTCGACAGGTTGTTGCCATACCGCTGCCAGCGAATACCGACGTGGTGGCGCTTAAATCCCGCTTGTATGATGAATATCATATCGAGGTTCCAGTGCACGCCTGGAACGGGAAAAAGATGACTCGTGTTTCCGTGCAAGGCTACAACTCGAAAGAGGATATTAACAGGTTGTATCAGGCTTTGAAAGTGCTTTTGCCAAAGACAACGAATTAACATCCAGACAAAAACTTGTAGGTTCGAGCGTTTTGGCAGGGTTTCCTTTAAAGCCTGACCAACGAGAAAAGAACAACGGGAAAACCTTATGCAAACGAAAATCTCAACTTTGGATGGTGATGTAGCTGTTACATATTTATAATGCCCCCGGTCACAAATTGCAGTTTTCCACTTAAGCAAAAAAGCGCAATTTGTGACCGCGAAGGATATGGCTTATCGTTTAAATGAGGAACGCTATAGAGTGCTGGTACAGAATAATGAACCTCGCGCAGAAGAGTTATTGAAATTAGCCAACGAAGATGCTGGTAAACATTGGAAAAAACTAAAACAGCTTGCCGCGAGTTGAGAATAGACCAGCCGCAACCAGGTCTGGCCCGTTAATTTCATTTCACCTTTTGAGACAGTCAATCAGGAGCCAACGCCCATGAATGCGCCACTATTTTCTTCCGCAAAACCGTATACCCGCTGGTGGTGGTTCTCCGGGCCCATCCACCTGGCCGATATTCGCGCTCAATTGGACTGGGTGAAAGCCAACAACTTCGGCGGCGTCGAGATTGCCTGGCTTTATCCGTTGGATAATAACCAGCTGGGAGCGCCCTGGCTCAGCCCCGACTGGGCCGAACCGGTGCTGGCAGCCGCTCGGTACGCCGCTGAATTGGACCTGGGCTGTGACTTCACCATGGGCAGCGCCTGGCCCTTCGGCGGATTTCATGTGCCGCCAGAAGATGCCAGCCAAACCTACGCAGGCCCATCCCCTCAGCGCCTGGAAAAAGCCTGGGGAATCCCGATGGGCGCGGATGGCGGCCCAATCCTGAACCATCTCGACCGTGCGGCAGTTCACCGGTATGGGCGTAGCTTTGGCGCGGCCCTGCAGCTCCCCGCCCGCACTGCGGAACTGGGAACACCCGGCTTCTTCTGCGATTCGTGGGAAGTGGTTCCGGATGGGTTGTGGACCCGCGGTTTCGAGACTGCCTTTCAGCAGCGCTTCGGCTACGACATGCTCCCATTCATGCCCAATCAGAATGACCACCCGGACGAGCGCTATGATTACCGGCGCCTGCTGTCCGACTATGCGTTAAATGAATTTTACGCGCCGTATACCGCACTGTGTCACGAATTGGGCGGCTTTTCCCGCGTGCAGTGTCACGGCTCACCCACCGACCTGCTGGCAGCTTATGCCCTGGCCGATGTGCCTGAGACGGAAGCGGTCTTATTTGACCCGGACTTTGCCTCCTTCGCGGTGGCAGCCGCTGCGCATACCGGCAAACCAATCGTCTCTGTGGAAGCTTTTACCTGCATGTATGGCTGGAATCCCTATCCGGGACCTGGGCCTTACCAAAAAGAGGAGCAGCTGGCCGATCTCAAGCTGGTCGCCGATGGGCTGATGGCAAATGGAGTCAATCAGTTCTTCTGGCATGGCATGCCATATAACCCGCCCGGCGGCGACCAACGCTTTTACGCGACAACGCATGTCGGCCCAGACAGCCCGTTTGCCTCCCAAATTGCGGCCTTCAATACCTACATGGAAACCATCTGCAGCGCCATGCGCCAGGGAAAACCATACACGGATGTGGCGGTCTACCTGCCGCTGGAGGATGCCTGGATGGCAGACGAACTGCCACTCGAGATTCAGAAGCCAAGTTCCAAATATATCTATGAGTTCCAGGAAACCAAGCTGCCGCGATTTCTCAAAGGATACCAGCCCATGTGGGTCTCCAAATCTTTTCTGGATGAGGCGGAGTACGCAAACGGGCGATTACACTGTGGAAAATCACAATTCAACTGGCTCTTCGTGGATGCTGTCTGGTTGGATCTGGAAACAGTAACCACGCTCTTGCGGCTGGCCCGTCAAGGATTGCCCATCTGCCTAGTGCGCGCGCCCCAGGAACCGGGCCGGGTGAAACATGCCAGCTATTCAACCACCGTCGCCGAATTGCTGGCGCAGCCCAATGTCAGCGCGGATTGGCAGCAGTGCCGCGTGCAACCGCCGCTGTTGGTGGGAGAAAACCTGCCCGACTTCTGGTGCACGGTTGACGGCGACGAGCACACCCTGTTTTTCGCGCATCCCGCCTCCCAGGCCATTCGCTATCCCATGCGCTACGGGCAGGCAAACGAGGCCAAAGCCTGGCAGCAGCCGGTTCAACTGAACATCAACAACCAAACCTTTGACCTGACTCTGTCCCTTTCTGCCGGGCAATCGCTGCTGTTCCGGGCCAGCTCCGCCGGGATTGAACCGATCGCTGTCGATTTCGACCCAGGTCCAGCCCGATAAGCATTTGAGTTGTATGGAGAATAAAAAATGAGCATGATACCGTTTAATGGCCTGGGCATGAACATGGGAAACCTGTCCACCTTATCGCCTGCGCAGACGCGTTCGCTGAGTCCGGAGAATTTCAACAGTGAGAAAGGCAGGGGCGGCATGGCCCTGGAGGGAACCGGAGCGAATCCAGCCCGCGATTTGGGCCAAGGCTGGAAAATCTCGCCATCTATCATGATTCCCGCCGGACAAACCGTCGAAATTGCCAACCTCGATGGGCCGGGAGCCATCCAACAGATTTGGATGACGCCAACCGGTAACTGGCGCTTCAGCATCCTGCGCATCTATTGGGATAACCAGGAACAACCGTCCGTTGAATGTCCCGTTGGCGACTTTTTCGCGTGTGGATGGGGGCAATTTGCGCAAATCTCTTCGCTGGCAGTCTGTGTCAATCCGGGTAGCGCTTTCAACTGTTATTGGGAAATGCCCTTCAGAAAACATTGCCGCATAACCATCACGAATCTGGCAGATCAGCAGATGTGTCTGTACTATCAGATCAACTATACACTCACAGTTATTCCGGAAGATCGCGCCTATTTTCACGCCCAATTTCGCCGGGTCAATCCCCTGCCCTACAAGGACATCTACACTATTCTCGATGGAATGATAGGGCAAGGACATTACGTTGGGACCTACCTGGCCTGGGGCGTGAATAATTCTGGCTGGTGGGGAGAAGGCGAAATCAAATTCTTTATCGACGGCGATCAAGAATTTCCAACCATTTGCGGAACCGGCACGGAAGACTATTTTGGGGGCTCATACAACTTTGAGAACCAGAATACAAAACAGTATCAGGAATTTACCACGCCCTACTCGGGTTTGCCGCAAGTAATTCGACCGGACGGCGCGTACCAATCGCAGATGCGTTTTGGGATGTACCGATGGCATATTCCAGATCCGATCCGCTTTCATCAGAATTTACGGGTTACGATTCAAGCGCTTGGCTGGCGCAAGGATGGGCGCTATCTACCACTTCAGGATGACATTGCCTCGGTAGCCTATTGGTATCAGACTTTACCGACCACTCACTTCCCTGAGCTGCCCGGGAGAGATTTTCTGGAGATTATCTGACACACGCTTTCCCAGGTGGTTTGGGGCTCATTTTCCAACCGCAGCCGTCAGGTTTGAAAACAGCAAGGGAGATGACAGGATGACCGATAAAGCTGTCCCGTTTTCCGACAAGGAATTGTTTACGGTAGGTTCTCAGCGCACTTTCAGTGGCAGGCGCTTGCTCCAAATTGCCATGCCGATCGGCGGAATTGGCGCGGGTTGTATCAACTTCAACGGGCAGGGCGGACTGCAAGATTTTTCCATCCGGAACACCCCGGCAATTTCTGCCAGGCCGGACGAACATCGCCCCATCGAGGCCGCCTTCGCCGCTATTTACATTCCAGCCAGCGGGGTTTGTCGCATCCTGGAGGGGCCAATGCCCCCGGAGCGGATTTACAACCAGGGTCTGAAGGCTCAGGGCTATCAAACCGGCGGATACGAAGGCCTGCCGCGTTTCCGCAACTGCACATTCAAAGGTGAATATCCTTTTGGCAAAGTTGACTTGCAGGATGCCAGTGTGCCTGTCAAGGTTTCCATCACAAGCTTTAATCCTTTCATTCCATTGGATGCCAAGAATTCATCCATGCCGTGTGTCGCTCTGGAATACACATTCAAAAACAACAGCAGCGAGACGGTCACTTTTGAGTTTTCCTATCATTTATCACATCTCGCATACGACAACAGCAATGCAGATTTTAGCAAAACCCGCAACACGAGCCTCCCCGGCCTGGGCGCCTATCTGTACAACACGGAAGACGAGAATTCCGCCCTTTTTGGCAGCTGCGCCCTGGGCATCGTTGGGCATAGCCCGGAGATCAAAGCCATGTGGTTTCGGGGTGGCTGGTTCGATGGAATCAGCGCTTTATGGCGGGAAATTTCGACCGGCACCTTCACATCCAATCAGGGCGACCA
>CAILYI010000098.1 GCA_903838415.1 uncultured Anaerolineae bacterium
GATTCCGGCAGACCATGCCGGAATGACGGGTCTCCAACACTTTTGTAAAACGATGAGCTCGGAGCGTGGGAACGAGAAAAAATGCATTCCCAAACCGACGCTTGGGACTGCTTAAAACACGTCCTCCTGCGCCACCCCGCCCCGCGTTATTGGATCGCCTACAGCGGCGGCATGGATTCCCATGTGTTGCTGCATCTTTGCGCGACGTTAAGGGACAGCCATGCATTTACAGCCGAATTTCATGCCGTCCATATCCACCACGGCTTGCAAACAGCCGCCGACGCTTGGACCGAACATTGCGCGCTCAGTTATGCCGTCCGCATGTATCAGGAAGGCGTCAAGGTGGTTGCCATCCCCAAGACGATGGATAATGATGTCCCCGGTACCGATTATTGCATCGGCTTCAGTACCTGCGTGACTCGTACCATCGCCTTGACCAATACGCTGCGAACGACCGCCGGGTCCCATGAGCGTTTTCTCATCCTGGAAGTGTTCGGGCGCTATGCCGGTTATACCGCCATCCTGCCCACCATGGCGGGAGCAGCTAATCGCTGCGTGATCCCCGAATTCAAATTCGACATTGAGCATCTGACAGAGTTGTTGAGTAAAGATCGCATGCGAAATCCCAGCCGCTATTCGGTGGTCTTGGTGTCGGAAGGCGCCACTTATGAGGGCGGTGACATGGTCTTTGAGAGCACCTCGACCGATGCTTATGGACATGCCAAACTGGGCGGGATTGGTGATTTGGTGGCTGCCCAGCTAAAGGATATTTCCCCTCGTTTCAACAATGGGCAGATGGTGGATGTCGTCAATCAAAAACTCGGCTACATGGTGCGCGGTGGTGACCCGGATGCCATCGATTCGATTGTGCCGATGGCTTTTGGCAATCTCGCGCTGGATTTGATCCTGAAAGGCGTTCATGGACGGCTGGTGGTGCTGAAGAATGGCCGCTATGATAATATGCCGCTGGATGTGGTGACCGCCAGCAAAAAGACGGTCAATGTCAGTCACTTTTACGATACCGACCGCTACCGTCCCAAATATGAAAACTTTGAAATGAAACCGCTGTTCATCATGACCGGCGAGTAACCCGATTGCAAAAATCCCCGGCGCATCCACTGGCCGGGGATTTTTGCGTATTGGCGTCCCTTATCTTCATTTGCGGTGTTTATTACCTTGTCTGCCTGATATAATCATTCATTCTAAATACGATAAATAGGAGACTATTGCTATGAATTTTGCAATGTGGAAAAAAGCGTTACAAGTTATCCCTGCCGTTACCAAAGACGAGTGGGATGCGCTCGATATTATTTCAAAGTGGCTCATCTCAACGCGCGCTGCCGTGCTCGTGATGACCTTCATCTCGGCGGCTTTGGCCGGGTTGTTCGCCCTGCGTGATGGAAAGTTTAATCTAGTTTCCTGGCTGGCCTTGGTGCTTGGGCTGATTCTCGCGCATGCCACTAACAATCTATTCAACGACTACACTGATTTCGTGCGCGGCGTGGATAAGGATAATTATTTTCGCACCATGTATGGGCCTCAGCCCGTGGCGAATGGCTTGATCACCATTCGCCAGTTGTTGACCTACACCGCAGTCACTGGCTTGATGGCCGCGCTCTTCGGAATTTACCTGATAGCGATCAATGCCTGGGATCCGATGATCTGGATTTTGCTTGGACTGGGCGCCTTCTTTGTCCTGTTCTACACCTGGCCGCTGAAGTATATCGCCATGGGCGAAGTGGCCGTTTTGCTGGTTTGGGGACCGCTGATGATTGGCGGCGGCTATTACGTTCTCGCGCATCAATGGGATTGGAACGTGGTTTGGGCGAGCGTCCCGTACGTTTTGGGCGTCACCACGGTCATTTTCGGCAAGCATATCGATAAAATCAAAGTGGATACTGAGAAGAAAATTCATACCTTGCCGGTCGTTTTGGGTGAAAAGACCTCGCGCTACGTGGTGATTGGGATGTTGATTCTGCCTTACATTTTGACAATTGCCCTGATTATCACCAAATATTTCACCCCGGTTATGCTGATCGTTTTATTCGCCATTCCAAGCCTGCGCGAGACCCTGCCGCTTTTTCTCAAGCCTCGTCCCGAAACTCGCCCGGAAGGTTTCCCTGATGGTCAGGGCGGCTGGCCGCTTTATTTTGCCCCGCTCGGATTTGCCAATAATCGTTCCTTTGGCGGCCTGTTTATGCTTGGCCTGCTGATTGACGTGGTTTTGCGTCTACTGCCAGTCACCGCCAATTTCTGGCGATAAATTTTCTCGATGTCCCCCAAAAATGACAGGTAATTCACGACCTGTCATTTTTTTGTGCAAAATATGAGTACAAAGTGCAATAATTCACATATTCATTGTATAATCTTGACAGTTCAGCGAAAGGAGAACAGATGAAAATTAACTTTGGAATGTGGCGGAAAGCTACCTGGGAACTTATCAAAATGGACGATAAAAAAGAGTGGGAATCACTCGATGTCGTCTCCAAGTGGTTCATTGCCACTCGTTCGGCTGTCACAACCGTTACCATCTACTCATCCATTATTGCGGGCTTATTGGCCTGGCGCGACAATATCTTCTCTTTCTGGCCCTGGTTGATTGTCACTCTGGGATTATTCATCGCACATGGAACGAATAACCTGCTCAATGACTATACTGATTACTCACGCGGCGTCGATAAGGATAATTATTTCCGCACCCAGTATGGTGTTCATCCGCTTGTGCAGGGTTTTTGGACCAAATCCCAGCAGATTCAATGGTTCATTGTCAGCGGCGTGCTGGCATTTCTGTCTGGCATCTTTGCGCTCTGGTATACCCAACTGAATCCAACCGTGATTGGATTATTTGCCTTTGGCGCGCTGGTTCTGCTGTTTTATACCTGGCCGATGAAATATTGGGCGCTGGGTGAACTAGCCATCTTCGTTATTTGGGGACCCATCTTGATTGCTGGCGTCTATCTGGTACTCGCGATTGGCGCAACCGGCATTTGGCCGCAGAATTTCTGGATGGTCGCGCTGGCGGGGATTCCCTTTGGGGCGAGTGTTGCCAGTATTAACGTGGCCAAGCACACCGATAAGTTGGATGACGATAAGAAAAAGGGTGTCGGCACTTTCCCGGTACGCGTGGGGCAGACCGTTGCGCGCTATACCACCATGGCGACCGTTGTCATTGCTTATGCGGTGGTGATCTATCTCGTCGCTACTGGCTACTTCTCCACCTTTATGCTGCTGATATTGTTTGCCGCCCAGCGCGCTGTTTATGCCATTGGCGTCCTTACCAAGCCGCGTCCTGAAGGCCCACCAGCCGGTTTTGAAGTCTTCTGGCCCACCTGGTTCTCCGGATTTGCCTTCTACCATAACCGCATGTTTGCCGGTTTGTTTATTCTGGGCGTGTTGCTCGATACGTTCTTCCGCAAATTTACCGGTGCACTGCCGCTTACACTGAATTGGCTGGGCGCGATTGCGCTGGGTATTGGACTGGTGATCGCCATCGCGCGCTTTGTGATGGACAAATCAAAGAAGAAGTAATTTGATCTGGTAATTTCTTGGGAGAAGCAACTGGCCTGGCTGGATGTTGCTTCTCCTTTTATTTGACGATTTCCAGCCCCTCAATTTCCATCCAACCCGCGGACTCTTGTTGCAAAGTTCCCAAGCCGATTCTGCCCTGAGGCGTCCAGGCGGCGTACTGATTATCGATCCAGACAACCAGTCCAAGTGTTCCCTGCGGGCTGAGCGCGGACTTAAAAACGAG
The DNA here is from genome assembly GCA_903838415.1 of uncultured Anaerolineae bacterium. GTDB lineage: Bacteria > Chloroflexota > Anaerolineae > Anaerolineales > Villigracilaceae > UBA5195. The sequence continues at coordinate 3,752 of CAILYI010000098.1, forward strand.
CGCATCGTCCACGCTGAAAGCGACCTCGCTCTCGCGCCAAGTGAGATTGTACGCATGCCATTGGGTCACATCAATATTGAGCCTGACCCCATCTTGCCTGATAATTTTTCCAGAAACCGCGCGTAACCACTTCGCGATGGTTTGTGAGAACAACAAAGGGACAGCCAAAAGCCCCGGCGCGAGCAACGCGGACGGAATTTGTGGAGAGCGGAAGGTTTGTGCCAAAAAGCCGCTGCCGAGTTGGGAGTTGTCAAAGGAGAGGTGGTTTTCGGCTGAGGCGTGAAAAAACCAGCAGGCGTTGGGCAAGGCTGGTAGTCGCCGCGCCATCCCTTGCAGGCCGAGGCCGAGTGCAAATGGGTCATTCCAAAAGCCGAAGCCCCACGTTCCGGGCAGCAGGGAGTCTGATGTACGGCAGCGCAGGCTGAGGGTGATTGGAGCGGTCAACGGGAAAAGTTTTCGGGGCCGATCGCTATAGTCATCAATCTGGGCAACACGGTATGAACCAGCTTTCCCCGCTGGGATTTCAAGATGCCAGCCATTGGGCAATGTACTGATCTGTGCTTCTGGTGTGGTATGGAAGTTGAACATTTGGAATTGGGCCCCGATTCTTTTTCAACTGCGAGAAGATTAAATCTTCCATCGCTTTTCTGATAATTATACTGCCGGGTAACGTGTATAATTACCGACGGAGGCACTACTCATGGAAATTGTCTGGTATGGTCATTCTTGTTTTCGTTTTATCGAGCGCGGCATGGCTGCCGTTGTGACGGATCCTTTCGATAGTGATGTCCTTGGCTGTGAACCGCTTAAACTGCGCGCGGATATTGTAACGGTCAGCCATGAGGCGCCGGGACATAATTTTATAGCGGGTGTTAAGAGTGCCGCGCATAAAATTACCGGGCCGGGCGAATTTGAAATCGGTGGTGTTTTTATTACTGGCGTTCAGATGGATTCTAGCACGAAGAAAAGTGTCGGTAAGCCGCGCAATACCATTTACATGTTCGATTTTGAAGGCCTGACAGTAGTGCATCTTGGCGATTTGAGCCAGGTGCCGACTCAGTCTGAAGTGGAGGCGCTCGGGACGGTGAATGTTGCGCTGGTGCCGGTGGGCGGCGGGAATGGTCTTAATGCGGCCAAGGCAGCCGAAGTGATTTCGCTGCTGGAGCCTAATATCGTTATCCCGATGCATTATGCCAGTTTCGACAACAAATTGGAACTTGATCCGCTTTCCAAGTTTCTGAAGGAAATGGGGCTTGTGTCGCATGATTCGGTCCCAGCTTTGAAAATTTCCCGTTCTGGCCTGCCCGATGAAACCAAAGTCATCGTGTTGGATGTTGCCAGTAGTTAGGATTGATATGCCGGTTAAATTACTCATGACGTGGGATATTCCAACTGAACGTGAACAGGAATATTTCGAATTTATGATCGGCGAGTTTATTCCAGGCGCCCAGCGTCTGGGGTTGGAACCCACCGAAGCCTGGGCCACCATTTATGGTGAGTACCCTCAGATTATGGTTGCCATGCTGTCCCCAGACCTGCCCGATGCGCAGCGCGTGCTCAAATCGGTGGAGTGGGGCCGTCTGCGCGAGCAGTTGTTTGGATTTGTCAAGAATTTTTCCCACAAGCTTGTTTCCGCAAAAAGCGGTTTTCAGTTCTAAACGACTGCCGGGGTGACAGCGAGCCTGTCGTTGCCATCTGATATGCCGGAACTCTCGCAACGAATATTAGCCTGGTATCAAGAAAATGCCCGCGTCCTGCCCTGGCGCGGGCATCCCGATTCATACGCAGTCTGGGTTTCTGAGATTATGCTTCAGCAAACGCGGGTGGAAACGGTCATCCCTTATTTTGAGCGCTGGATGCGGCAATTTCCCAGCATTACGGCGCTGGCTGAAGCCCCGGAGCAAGCCATCCTTTCAGCCTGGGAAGGCCTCGGTTATTACAGTCGCGCCCGTAATTTGCACAAAGCTGCCAGCGTGGTGGCCGCTGAATTTGGCGGACAACTGCCGCAGGAAATTTCCCTGCTGCGCAAATTGCCCGGAATTGGGCGTTATACGGCGGCGGCGATCGCCTCGATTGCTTTCAATCAGGATGTTGCCACCATCGATGGTAATCTTCGCCGCGTTTTTGCGCGCGTTTTTGACGTGTCGCTGCCCGCCGACATGCCCGAAGGCGAGAAAATGCTGTGGGATTTGGCCGAAAAACACGTCCCGGCTGGCCGCGCGGGCGATTACAACCAGGCGCTGATGGATTTGGGCGCGGCCATTTGCCTGCCCCGGAATCCTTTGTGCCTGTTGTGTCCGTTGAGCGAAATGTGCCAGGCGCGCGCGCTGGGCCTCCAGGAGCAGCGCCCGGTGCTCAAGCCCAAAGCGGCAGTTCCGCACAAACTCAAACTGGCGGCGGTGATTGTGCGGGATGAAACCGTGCTGTTGATTCAGCGCCCCGCAAAAGGCCTGCTCGGCGGTTTATGGGAATTTCCGTCCGCCGAGGCGAGCGCGGATTCAGCCGAGGCTTTGGTCGCCGTTATCGAAACGGAATACCGGCTGAAGGTGAGTCCAGTCGCTCCTTTGACGGAAGTGCGCCATGCTTATACTCACTTCACTTTGACGGAGTCCGCCTGGCGCTGCGATTTGGTCGAAAAAACTGAAAACGAATCTTTTCAATGGATCGCGTTCGCGGAATTGGGAAACTTCCCGATGGGCAAAGTCGACCGGCAAATAGCCCGCGTCATCTCCAGCTAAAAAACATCCCCGGCGATTGCCAGGGATGTTTTTCGTTATGCTTTCGTGATGGTCACAAACACCATCGGTCTGCGCTTGGTTTCATTGAAGATGAAGGTGCGCACCACATCGACGATGTCTTTTTGGACGCTCATGCCGCCGCCGTGGATAACGTCGATGACGCGTTTGCGCACCGCCGGGACGAGTGTTTCAGCGTCATCGGCAGAGACAAAGCCGCGCGTGATGATTTCGGGGTCGTCCAGCAGGCGGTTGGAGTATTTGTCGATGCTCAGGTTGACGACGAAAATGCCAGAGCGGGCCAGCTGTTCGCGTTCTTTCATCACATCCGGGTCGGCTTCGCCGATGGCGCTGCCTTCGACGATGACATAGCCGCCAGGGATGCGTTCGCCCAGGCTGACTTTGCCGTCTTCCAGTTCCACGATTTGGCCGTTTTCAATGATGATAATCTTATCTTGCGGAATGCCGATTTCTTTGGCCAGCGCGGCGTGACGGCGCAGCTGGCGCAGTTCGCCGTGGATGGGCATGAAGTAGTTGGGCTTGACCAGGTTGATCATCAGCTTTTGTTCTTCCTGGCTGGCGTGTCCTGAAACGTGGACGGGGGCGATGCTATCGTAGATGACGTTTGAGCCCACGCGCAGCATGCGGTTGATGGTCTTGCTGACCGCTTCTTCGTTGCCGGGGATGGGGTGTGAAGAGAGAATGATGGTGTCATTGGGCAGCAAATCAAACTGACGGTTGGTTCCGGCCGAGAGACGCCCAATAATGGAGGATGGTTCTCCCTGCGAGCCGGTACACATCAGCACCACTTGCGAGGGCGGCAGGTTCAGGGCGGCATCGATCGGCACCAGCGTGTCGTCAGGAACGATCAGGTAGCCCAGTTTGCGCGCCATTTTAGCGTTATCCACCATGCTTGTGCCGACGAAGACCAGCTTGCGATGGTGTTTAATGGCCGCATCGGCGACTTGCTGCATGCGCGAGATGAGCGAGGCAAAGGTGGCGATGATGACGCGGCCAGGAGCGTTCTTGATGGCCTCGTCAAAAGCTGGGCCGATCACGCGCTCGGAGGGCGTCCAGCCGGGGCGCTCGGAGTTGGTTGAGTCGCTCATCAACAGGTCAACGCCACGGGTCGAGAGTTCCGCCAGCTTGGCGTAATCGGTCGGCCAGTTATCGACCGGGGTGTGGTCAAATTTATAGTCGCCGGTATGCACGACCAGCCCGGCTTTGGTGGTGATGCCCAGCCCGACTGCATCCGGGATGCTGTGGCAGACGTGGAAAAAATCCACTTTGAACGGCCCAATCTGCAGGCAGTCACCGGCCTGGATGGGGCGCAGATCGACTTTGGAGGCCATGCCATTGCGAGCCAGCTTGACTTCGACCAGGCCGAGGGTCAGGGGTGTTCCAAATACGGGCGCAGGGATGCGGGAGAGAACGTGTTGAATGGCTCCGATGTGGTCTTCATGTCCGTGTGTGATGATAATCCCGGCGACTTTGTGGCTTTTATCATAGAGATACTCAAAGTCTGGGATGATGTAATCGACACCGATCATGTCGGCTTCGGGGAACATCAAACCGGCATCGACAACCAATATCTGGTTGTCGATTTCGTAGGCCATCATGTTCTTGCCCACTTCCCCGAGGCCCCCCAGGGGAATGATTTTTAATTTATTGCTCATGAAATGCGAACCCTTTTCTAAAATAGATTTTTTATCCGCTTGTAGCGGTTTGGCTTTATGAGAAAATACAAAAACGCCCCTGCAATTTGCCGGGGTCGAAAAGACAGCTATGGAACTGATCTTCTATCAATTAACTGCCCTGATGGCAGGAAAAGTCTTCTCAAACCGCTGTCAGTATAGCATAGAAAGATGATTTCAGGGTTTTGTGTGGCACAATTGGTAGGCGTCAGAATGGAGCTTTGGTGGTAAGTAAAAGCTTCACCGCCAAGCGGCCAAGGAGCCAGGTTTTATTGTGGGCTTTTGTGAAAAAGGAAAACTGGTTTTGCCGCGCCGCCCGGTGATTAATCACCGGGCTAATAGATCTCTTGCATAAGTCCTGAGCGGAGCGTCCTTCGACTACAGACGGCGCAAAATTTGCGCCGCCCTGCGCTCAGGACGGTATCCAAAGATGCAAAAAAAGCGTAGTCGAAGGACATTTTTTTCGTCAACGATGACTTTTGCAAAAGGTCTACTGTGCGAAGCCCCGTTTACGGGGCGCTGTAACTTAGCCCGGACGTTTACGTTCGGGCGGGGAGCTTGCGCAGGGCGTTTGCGAAGCGTTGCAGATGCATCTACTCATTATGTAATTGCGATTGCAAAGCTTCCCTCCAGGTTTGGTGTCAGGCGCTTGAATCAAAAAGAGACGGTGGCCTCATCAACCGACTGTCTCTTTTTGATGGTGAGCGGTTATTTACAAACCAGTTTCCCGGGAGCGGGGTCGTGCCCGGCGGCCCAGACGCGCTGGAATTCGGCGGTGTACAGCTTGGCGATTTCGGCGTTGTCGATGATGATGACGTTTTCGTTGTTGCTTTGGTCAGCGTTGTCGGTAAAGTTGAGCGAGCCGGTGATGACGATGCGCTCGTCGATCACGATCACCTTATGATGCAGGAAAGCCGGGTTGCCATCCGTCCGCACCAGGGCTTTGCCGCAGTAGAGCGGCGTCATCTGACCGTAGACACTGTCGGCGCCGGTCGCTTCAAAGACGCCGCTCACATCCACGCCGTTTTTTAGGGCGTCGAGCATGGCCTGGCCCAGCAGCGGCTGCGTATAGGTAAAAGCCATGAAGCGGATGCTCTTTTTGGCGGACTGCACATAGGGGATGATGTGGCTGATGGCTTTATCTTCCGGCGAAAACAGGATTTGGAGAATGGTTCCGTCAATCGTCAGTTTTTGCTGGTCGACGGTGGATGGTGATTTGGCGTTGAATTTTCCGCTCCACATATCCTCGAACTGGCGCTCGTAGATGGCGGCCAACTCAGGCGAATCGATGGCGATGACGTTGTTATTCTGCTCAAACATGCCGCTGATGGTGACGTTGGTTGAGCCGGTCCAGACGGTTTTGCCGTCAAATAGCCAGAATTTATCGTGCATCAGCGCGCCGCGCTTATCGTCAATGACCGGGATCCCGGCGGCTTTGAGCATGGCAAACTGTCCGTGACCGGGTTTCTTATCAGCGGTGATGCCGCTCTCGTCATCGGTAATCCAGCGCACATCCACGCCGCGTTCCTTGGCGCGAATCAGGGCCCTGGCGACGTCATTCAAGTCCGTTTCAAAGGAAGCGATATGGATTGTGGCTTGCGCGGCGTCGATGTGCTGAATCAGCTTTTCGGTGAGCGAGCCGCTCATCAATTCGGGCGGCAGACCGTCAATGCTGTATTTTTGGGAGAGCGCATCGCTGATCCTGGTTGGGTTAACGAAGGAAACCTGCCACCAGGTTGCGGCCGGGATGGGCGACATTGTCACCGTTTCGGTGGCTGTCAGCACAGCCGCTGATGTTTCGGTAATCACCGCTGAGGAGGTATCTGTGGGGCTTTGGGTGACGACGGCGCCTGGCGCGGTTTCTGTGACGGTCACAGCTGGCGCGCTACCGGGTTTGACGGAGGTCAGTGTCGGCGCGACGGCGGTCGGTGAGCGGGGCGTCGCCACTGCCGGGCTGGCGGTGGCGGTCGGCGGAGTCGAAAAAAGCCCGAAGGGGTCCGACCCTGAGACGCCATAGAATAGGCCCAGAATCAGGATTACTCCAAGTGCGATCAGCGTGCCGGTGGCATTCTTTGGTCTGCGGGTTGTGGTCATATTTTATCCTTTTGTGTTGACGTTCTTTTCAATCAGATCGCGCAGCGCCGCCACACTTCGCTGCGTAACGGCTTCATCCCACTCAATGCCCTCCGGGATCGACTCTGCGCCATACACAAGCTCGGCGTGCTGCAGGATTTCTGCCAGCAGCGCAAGCCCCTCGGCCCTGCTTACCTCGGGATTGAGCAATGTTTTGGACATATCCAGCATTTGGCGCAAGGCGCGCATGCGCGGGTACATCAATTCATCCGCTTCATCATCGTCTTCCAGGTCGGCGGTTTCGCTGGCAATGCGGGCGGCGCAGGTGGTCGCCCAATCGAGCAGAATTGAAGCGCCGTCATCATCAAGCCCCTCGCGGATGGATTCATTTTCAAGCATGCTTTCTGCGGCCATACGGATGCGTTTATCGATATCCATATCAGTATCCTTCTCCACCGATAAGTATTTTTCTGGCGAAAGTATACCTTTTTCCTGAAAACTTATCCATTGAAATTGCTGAGAATTCGCATTCGACCAGTGGAAGCGCAATGAGCGTGAAAGGGAGTCGTTAATTGATGAAGAACAAGCTTTTGAAACGAAAAGATGACGGGGTCGCCGTCATCTTTTCGTTTCAAAAACCATCTTTTGTCTCCGAGCCTTTTGTCATTGTTTCCGATTCGCCCGGAGCTTTGCGCAAAAACTATTTCTTCGCTTGCAGCAACAGTTGGCGCGTGTAGGGAATCAAGCCACCGGCGTCAATGATTGCCTGGCGCGCCTTGGGCAGCGGCGTAATCTCGAAGCTCTGCTCGCGCGTCAGGTTGATCAGCATATTCCCGTTGATTTCCAGCTCATCGCCCTCTTCCGCTTCGATGTCGGGGCAGATCACCGTGTTAAAGCCCAGGTTTATCGAATTTTGCAGGAAAATGCGGGCAAAATGTTTCGCCACCACCACCAGTTCCGGGCCTTTCAAACAGGAAGCGGCTTGTTCACGCGATGAACCACAGCCGAAGTTTTTTCCTGCCACAATGATGCTGCCAGCCGGGATTTCCTTTTTCTTCAGCCGGGCATTAAACTCCGTGATATCGGCAAAGGCAAATTGTGGCGTCTCGGTCGGCAGAACGGTCGCCATAAACCGGCCAGGATAGATGATATCGGTGGAAACATCGTCACCGAGTTTGAGAACTACTTTAGGCATTTTCGCCTCCTTCGCGTGGATCAGTTATGACGCCGGTTAATGCGCTGGCGGCAGCCACCGCCGGAGAGCACAGGTAAACCTCCGCTGATGGGTTGCCCATGCGGCCCTTGAAGTTGCGGTTGGTGGTGGATAGGCCAACATCGCCGTCAGCCAGCGCACCCTGGTGCACGCCCAAACAGGGACCGCAGCCGGAGTTCATCACCACCGCACCGGCTTCCATCAGCGTGGATAGATAGCCCAGCTTCAAAGCCTGGCTAAAAATTCTTGACGAGGCCGGGAAAACCAACATCCGCACGCCACGGGCGACCTTTTTGCCCTTCAGGATATTCGCCGCCGTCTCGATATCATCCAGGCGGCCATTGGTGCACGAGCCGATCACGATTTGCTGGACAGATTTACCCGCGACTTCGCCCACCGGTTTGACATTATCCACGGTATGCGGACAGGCAATTTGCGGCGCAAGGCTGGAGGCATCGATCTCGACAATTTGATCGTAAAGCGCGTCTTCATCCGGGCCGAATACTTGCAGCTCGCCCTGGACGCCAGCTTCCATCTTGAGATAGCGCAGAGTTTCATCATCCGGTGGCACAATCCCGGAAGTGGCGCCAGCTTCCACCGCCATATTGCAAATGGTCAGGCGGCCGGAAGTGGACATGCTCTGGATGGTCGGGCCGTGGAACTCGATCACTTTGAAGTTGGCCCCTTCTGCGGAAATTTTGCCGATCAGGTACAGAATCAGGTCTTTGGGCTGCACATGCTCGGAGAATTTGCCCGTAACGACCACCTTGATCGTTCCGGGGACTTCCACGTTTAAAACATTCCCCAGCACCCAGACGGAAGCCATCTCAGTTGCGCCGACGCCAAACGAAAACGCACCTAACGCTCCGTGGGTGGTGGTGTGGCTGTCCGTGCCGACTACGACTGAACCGGGCAGTACATATCCATTCTCCGGCAGGATCTGATGGCAAATGCCGCCTTCGTCGCCGCGAATATCGTGAAACTTGCTGATGCCCTGCCTGCTGACGAATTCGCGCACTTTCTTCTGATTGGTGGCGGTCTTTGAACTCTCCGCCGGTACACGGTGATCGAAAATGATGGCAACTTTGGCTGGATCCCAGATGCTGGCTTCCAGGCCGGTACCCTGATAGATTTCGTTGAACTGATTCAGCACCAGGGCCGCATTTTCGTGCGACATCGCCAGATCAACTTTTGGCTCGACCACGTCTCCCGCTTTGACGGTGTCCTTACCGGTTGCCCTGGCCAGGATTTTTTCTACCATTGTCATTCCCATGTTTACGCTCCTTGTCTTTCAGATAACATTTTTCTCTTTGAATAACCCTAAATCTTCTTCACGATAACCCAATTCGGTCAGAATCTCAATCGTATGTTCCGAAAGGCCCGGCGGTGGGCTGGTAATCTCAGCCGGGGTTTTGGAGAATTTGGCCGTCATGTTGAAAATCTTGATATTGCCAACGCCGGGTGTCTCTATATTCTCGATGACATGGCGATGTTGGGCCTGTTCTGATGTCAACGCGCCCTCCAGGCTGACCACTTCGCCGGAGGGAATACCTTTCCGATTGAGCACATCCACCCAATGACTGGTGGGTTGGTGTACCAGTTTGGTTTCCAGCAGCGGGGTCAGCAGGAAGCGGTTGGCCTTGCGGGTGTCGCGTTCCTGAAAACGCGCATCGGTCTTCAGTTCGGGCAGTCCCAACTCATCCAGCAGGTCTTCCCACTGCTGCTGTTGATTGGCGGCAATGTTGATGTAACTATCCTTCGTCTTAAACATCCCCGAAGGCGCGGCGGTGAAGTTGTCGTTGCCCAGCAGGACAGGCTGCTGCCCGCCGATCAGCAGATTGGCGGCTACCCAGCCCAGCAGCGGCATAATCGAGTCGAGCAGGGCGATGTCAATGAATTGGCCTTCGCCCGTGTGTTCGCGGTAATACAACGCGGCCATGATGGCAAAAGCTGCGTTCATGCCGCCGACCGTGTCACAAACCGGGAAACCCGCCCGCAGAGGGTTCAACTGCTCCGTGCCGTTGATGGCCATCACGCCCGAAAGGCCCTGGATGATCTGGTCATAGGCCGGTTTGAAGGCATCCGGGCCGGTTTGACCAAAACCGGAGATGGCGCAGTAGATTAGTTTGGGGTTTATCTGGCACAGCGTTTCATACGAAAAACCCAGGCGTGACATGACTGTTGGACGAAAGTTTTCGACCAATACATCGACGGTTTTTACCAGCTTGCGGAAGATTTCCTTGCCCTCCTCAGTCTTGAGATTGAGGGTGATGGATTTTTTATTGGCGTTCTGGGCCAGGAAACTTGTACCCATCAGCTTCTGGTTGAGCTTGGGCACGTTGCCCAGTTTGCGGGCCAGATCGCCGCCATCGGGGTTCTCAACTTTAATCACCTCGGCGCCCAACAATGCAAGATGCATGGTTGCAAATGGCCCGGAGAGCACGTTGGTCATATCAAGAACGCGGATATTCTCTAATAATCGCATATTTCTACCTTCATAAACCGGTTCCCACGAAATCCACAATTGAACCCGATTTCAAGACGGCCCCCGGAAGCTCCCGGTTGAAATGAGTGCTTACCTGTCGAGCGACACCCAGTAATTGATCGAGCTGGATATCGCGTCTCAGCCCCATGCGTTGGAGCGAGTGGACAAGGTCCTCCGTGCAGACATTGCCAGCTGGTAGCTTCGTAAACGGACAGCCACCCAAACCGCCAAAAGCGGATTCGAAATACGTTACGCCGCTTTTCAGCGCAGCGTAGCAATTGGCCAGGCCCAGGCCGTAAGTGTTGTGGAAATGGCAGGCCATTTCCACCGATGGATCCAATTGGCGAATGGAGGCATAGAGTTCTTCCACTTGCATGGGCTGGGCGTGTCCCGCAGTGTCGGCGAGACAAATTATCTTCAAACCGGCATTCAAATATTCTTTGACGATCGACAGCACTTTCTCTTTGGTGATTGGCCCTTCAAAGCCACAGCCAAAAGCCGATTGCACCGAAACTTGCACACGTTTGTTCTCACGCACGGCTTGTTTGGCCATCAGCGTGATGCGTTTCAAGGCTTCAGATGTGCTCATCCCGGTGTTTTTTTTACTGTGTGTTTCGCTGGCTGAAACGCCCATGCAGAACATCTCAACGCCGCAGGCAAGACCGCGCTCCAAACCTTTTTCATTCAGGACAAGCCCGGAGAAGATCACGTTTTTCGGACTGTCCCCTCGCGCGGAAAAATGCTTGAACAAGGCGTCGGTGTCCGCCATCGTCGGCACTTTCTCCGGGTGGACGAACGAGCCAAGCTGGATGATGTCAATGCCTGAATCGAGAAGGCCTTCGATCCAACGGATTTTTTCTTCCAGCGGCACGCTGCTCTTTTCAACCTGCAAGCCGTCGCGCGGACCGACTTCGTGGACAAAGATTTTATCCATATATTTTCCCGTAAGTCCTTGTTGCATCCGGGTCTTCAGAAAGGCCCGGATGCAACATTCGCTACGTTAAAGTTTTGCCGCAATAGCTTCGCCCAATTCCAGGGTCGTATTCGATCCGCCCATATCGTAAGTGCGGATTTTGCCTTCCTTGATAACTTCTGCCACGGCTTTTTCCAGCCGGGCGCCTTTTTCCGTTTCGCCGAGCCAGTCCAGCATCATTTTGGCTGAAAGCACAGTTGCGATCGGATTGACCTTGTACTGACCGGCATATTTTGGCGCGGAACCGTGACTGGGTTCGAAAACGCCCAATTTCAGGCCGATGTTGCCTGAACAGCCAAAACCCAGCCCGCCAACCATCTGCGCAACCAGATCAGAGATGATGTCGCCGAACATGTTGGTGGCGACGATCACATCGTAGTTTTTGGGATTCTTCAAAAGCCACATGCAGATGGCGTCCACGTTGGCGTCATCCATTTCAATTTCCGGATACTCCTGGTGGATTTCCTTGGCAATATCCAAAAACATCCCTTCCGTGGCGCGCACTACATTAGCTTTGTGGACAACGGTCACTTTCTTGCGATTATTCTTGCGCGCGAATTCAAAAGCGGCGCGGATGATGCGTTCTGATCCCTGGCGAGTAACAATCTTGCTGGAAATGGCCAGCTCGTTCAGCGGAACATCCTTGAAAGCGGCGAACGGCTTGGATAACCGGGTCAACATCTCAGCGAGTTCCTGTGGCACAGGGTTAAACTCAACCCCTGAATATAAATCTTCGGTGTTCTCGCGAAACACCACGATATCAACATCATCTTTGTAGTTAAGTAAATTACCAGCATAAGCTTTGCAAGGGCGCAGACAGATGTACAGGTCGAACATCTGTCGCATGCGCACGATCGGTGAGCGATAGATGAGCCCCTTTCCTTGCAGCTCTGGCACCAATTCTTGCTCGGCGGCTTTGACCGGCTTGGAAGTAATGGCGCCAAACATGGCGGCATCCACATTCTTGAGCAGCTCGATTGTGCGAGCTGGGAAGGCGTCACCTTCCTTCTGCCAGAACTCCCAGCCGATGTCTCCGTGCAGATATTCGGCATTCAGTTGAAGTTTATCGAGAACAATTTTGGTTGCATCGAGTACATCCACGCCGATACCGTCCCCAGGTAACCAGGCTATTTTATAAGTTTTCTCTGCCATAGCATTCTCCAAAAAAAGATGTAATTTTCACACGTTCAGTGACTAATTTTCGAAAATCTCTTTTCGCTCACTACTCGCCGAACTTGATGCCCTGCGCGAGCGGTAATTCCTTCGACCAGTTAATGGTATTGGTCTGGCGGCGCATATAAGTTTTCCAGGCGTCTGAACCGGATTCGCGGCCGCCACCGGTTTCTTTTTCACCGCCAAAGGCTCCACCGATCTCTGCGCCGGAAGTGCCAATGTTGATGTTGGCAATGCCGCAATCAGAGCCCACTGCCGATAAGAAAGCTTCGGCCTCGCGCACGGAATCCGTGAACATGGCACTCGAAAGACCCTGCGGCACATCGTTGTGGATGCGAACGGCGTCTTCGATGGTATCGTATTCAAGCAGATAAAGAATTGGGGCAAAAGTTTCTGTCTTGACAATCTCAGTTTGAGCCGGCATTTTGATGATGGTTGGCTCGACAAAATTTGGGCCGAGGTCTGGCAGCATGTGTCCGCCGACAACTACCTCGCCGCCCTGCGCGACTGCCTGCTGAATGGCTTCCATCATTTCTTCAACCGAAGTGTTGACAACCAGTGGGCCCATCAGCGTCTCAGGTTTGAGCGGATCGCCGATTTGAACCTGGCTGTAGGCGTTGACCAAGCGCTGGGTTAAGTCTTGGGCGATGGAACGCTGCATGATGATCCGGCGCGTGGAGGTACAGCGCTGTCCGGCCGTCCCAACGGCGCCAAACAAAATGGCGCGTGTCGCCATGGAAATGTCAGCTTTTTCAGAGACGATGATGCCGTTGTTTCCGCCCAATTCGAGAATGGTGTGGCCAAAACGACGGGCAACTGTCTCAGAGACGTGCACACCGACCTGCGTCGAACCGGTAAACGAAACCAATGGAATGCGCTTATCCGTCAGCATCAACTCACCCACATCGCGGCCGGAGCCAATCGCCAGGTTGAAGATGCCGCTCAGACCGTAATCAGCCATCACTTTATTGGCAATATGGGTCACGGCAACCGCGGTCAGTGGGGTGTAGGAGGATGGCTTCCAGATGACCGTATCGCCACAGATCGCCGCCAATGCAGAATTCCACGCCCAAACAGCGACGGGGAAGTTAAACGCCGTCACCAAGCCAAGGATTCCCAGCGGATGCCATTGCTCGTACATGCGATGGGATGGTCTTTCAGAGTGCATACTCAAGCCATACAACATGCGGGATTGACCGACAGCAAAATCGCAAATGTCGATCATTTCCTGGACTTCCCCATGTCCTTCAGCGCGGATCTTCCCCATTTCCACGGTCACCAGGTCGCCGAGCGGTTCTTTGAATTCGCGCAAGGCATTCGCCAGATCACGCACCACATCCCCACGTTTGGGCGCCGGAACTTCACGCCATTTCAAAAAAGCTTGTTGCGCTGTCGAAGCGACTTTTTCATAAGTTTCGGGCGTGGCCTGAATGATTTTGGCCAAAGGTTCCCCGGAGGCAGGGTTGTACGAAATCAGTTCCTTCCCCTTCGAATCCATCAGCCAGCCATCCAGGCCGGTGCAAGCGCCCGCGTTGACAGGTTGGATATTTAGCTTTTCCAATAGACTTTTCATAAGATTCTCCGGTGACTAAACCACGTTGTATTCTTGAATTAATCGGCCTTCAGCGAAACGCTTCAGGTCAAGCATCGAAACATCCAGGCTGGAATAATTTCCATCCAAAATCTTTTCAGTCATTAACTTGCCGGAAATTGGCCCGTGCATGAAGCCATGCCCTGAAAACCCTGCGCAGACATAAAAACCATTGACATTTGTATCGCCAAGGATCGGGTGCGCGTCTGGCGTCACTTCGTACAATCCGGCCCAATGCGAGGCGCGCTGCGCCTTCTCCAGCAAAGGCATGCGCTCAATGGCGGCTTCAAGGTTCACCAATTCGAAATCTTCATCCACGTTTTGGTTATAGCCTGGCTGTTCGTCTTGATTGCTCATGCCAATCAACAAACCTTCGCCTTCACGGTGGAAGTAAAGTGATTTGGCAAAATCGATGACAAACGGGAAGTCGGCGGGAACTTCTTTGAGCGGATTCGTGGTAAACATCTGCCTACGGAGGGGAATAATTGGGAGCTCGACCCCGGCCATTTTGCCGATGCGGCCCGCCCAAGGGCCCGCCGCGTTTAATATCATGCGTGTCTTGATGACGCCGTTAGCGGTTTGCACCTCTTCAATCGCATCCCCGCTCAAACCGATTCCAACTACATCTTGTCCGGTAAAAACTTTTGCGCCCAGTCTTTGCGCGGCGCCGATGTATCCCATGACCACACTGTTTGGGTCAACGATCCCATCTTTCTGGTTGAATGTGCCGGAAATAGCATCATCAAAATTCATCAACGGTAAGCGCTTGCGGACTTCATCGCCGCTCAAAAGTTGGGTCTGCACACCAAGCTTGTTTTGAAGTTCGACATTGTGCTTGAAGGTGTTAGCGTCTTTCTCATTCGTCGCAACCAGCAAATATCCACATTGTTTGTAACCCACTTCCTGACCGATTTCTTCTTTGAATCTTTCAATCATCGGCAGGCTTTGAATGGATAATTGAACGTTGATTTCGGTGGAGAATTGATAACGCACTCCGCCCGCGCAGCGGCCGGTTGCGCCTTGC
>CAILYI010000099.1 GCA_903838415.1 uncultured Anaerolineae bacterium
TATGCATAAACAATAAACGACCCTGTAATCACCTTCCAATATAGGAGTTGAATTGAAATGACACTCAGGAAAGCCACTAACAAGATCAAGAATTTTACCCAATTAATTTTCCAAAATTCTAACCGCGCATAGATATCCGGCATTGTATTGATACCAAATAAAATCCCAAAAAGCAACCAGAGTCCATTGGTGGGCCTGGTAATGATAATCAACCCACCCGCTATTCCTAATGCAACATAATTTATTAAGTTGCCTCCCTTGTAAACGCGTTCAACAAAAAAAAGAAACAACGCGAATAGAAAAAACGAGTATGTGTGACTAAAAATAGCATCGTAGGTGGCATAATGAAATAAGTTTGTGCCAAATAAAAGCCCCGTTAGCACGATCACAATTGTACTTTTCTTGAAATAATTTTGTAAAACTGTCCACAGAAGGAAAAGACCTATCGCTGTGTAAAATAAACCTGAATAAGCTGCAGCGTGCTGAAAATGGGGAGAATATCCGTTTAGACCTTTACCATTATTATCAAAATAGGTTACGACAGAACCCATTAAGAAGAATGGTGTCATCAGAATCGCTTCGCCAGCAGGATATTTTATGAAATACCTGGTTGTATCAGCCCAAATCGAAGCCCCTTGAGGGGCAATTCCGTGCAATGGGCCAGCAACCAAAGTCCGCAGGCTTATGTCGTGGTAAAGAAAAATAGCGGGGAGGTAGGCATAATAACCTTCGCCATCACTACGAATGATGGGGTAGTTTAACTGTTCTGAATTAACGTAATCTATTGCGATTATGCCTAAAATAAGCACTAGAAGGGCAAAAACAATCCTTTTCCATATATCCATACTCTTTTGAGTCCCTAATTTTTTTCCCGAAAGGTGGGGATGCGATAATGACAGATTTCAACTGCGTTTTCTTCGAATAGTATAATTCATGAATAGCGTGCGCACCAATCCATTTATCGATCAGAACGAACAATCTTAATGCAGTTTATGACCAAATTTTGAATGTACAACGAGAAGAATTCTTTATGGTCATTTTTATAAAACAATCCCTGCTTTCTAGCAGGGATTGTTTTATAACTTGTTATAACGAACTAAATCGCCGCGCCTACTTCAGCACGGATTGGATTTTCTCGAGGCCGAGCTCGATGTTCTGCAGGGAGGTGGCGTAGGACAGGCGCAGGTAGCCTTCGCCATGTTCTCCAAAGGAGGAGCCGGGCAATAGGGCGACGCCTGCTTTATCGAGCAGCAGGTTGGCCAGTTCGTTGGAGCTTTTTCCGGTGCCGGTGATGTTGGGGAAGACGTAGAAAGCGCCTTGCGGAGACTGGCAGCGGATGCCAGGAGTGGCGTTCAGTCCAGCGACGATTACGTCACGGCGACGCTGGTATTCGGCCACGACAGCGTCAACCTGGGCTTGCTGGCCCAACACGGCTTCGACACCGGCGAACTGGGTGAACTGCGCGGTAGATCCGATGGAATGGGTCAGCAGCAGCCCGACTTTGTCGGCCAGTTCGCGCGGCATGATGCCATAGCCCAGCCGCCAGCCGGTCATGGCGTAGGTTTTGGAGAAACCGTCCACGATGATGGTGCGGGCTTGCATGCCATGGATGGCAGTGATCGACGGCACGCTCAAACCGTCATAGGCGATGCGCGCGTAAATCTCGTCTGACATGACCCAGCAGTCATACTGCAGCGCTTTTTCAGCGATGTGTTCCAGATCTGCCAGCGGCATGACGCCGCCGGTGGGGTTGCTGGGCGAGTTGAGAATAATCAGCCGGGTGCGGGCATTGATCAGCTTATCGAAGACTTCCAGATCAAAAGAAAAGTTTTTTTCCTCGAGCAGCGGCACAGCCACCGGCACCCCTCCGGCCACTTTAATCATGGCCTCGTAGGTGGGGAAACCCGGATTCGGGTAGATGACTTCGTCGCCTGGCTCGATCAAGGCCAGGGTGGGGAAAAACAAAGCCGGTTTCGCTCCGGGGCCAACGACCACTTCCCCCGGGTCGATGTGAATTCCCCGGCGGCGTCCGCTGTCTTCCGCAATGACTTCCTGCAAGGACGGCATGCCAGAAGGCGGCGTATAGCGCGTGCGGCCTTCGGTAATGGCGCGGACGCCCGCCAGGCTGACGTTGGCGAAGGTTTCGAAATCGGGCTGGCCGATTTCGAAGTGAATGATTTTCCGTCCGGTGGCTTCCAGTTGGTTGGCTTTGGCCAGAACCTGGTAGGCGCCTTCGGGTTTTAGGTGACTGGTGCGCTGCGCGTACGTCATTTTTTCACCTAAAGCATTTTCAGCAGATCGTCGTATTCGTCATCCTTCATGCCAAACCAATTTTCGGGCTGGGGGAACGTTTTGTTGGTGACTTCAGCGGCGTATTGTTTCAAACCATTCAGGATAACTTCTCCACCGTTGCCGAAGACTTTGGCCATCTTGGGGGTGAACTTGGGATACAGCCCGAACATATCATGGTAGATGAGCAGCTGACCGTGGGCATCCGGGCCGGAACCGAGGCTCATGATGATGCAGTTTTCGGCACGCTCGGTGATCAATTTGCACAGACGGTCGGGGACAAGCTCCAGCAGGATGGCAAAAGCTCCGGCTTTTTCCAGCGCTTTGGCGTCGTCGACGATTTTCTTGGCCAACGCGGCGGATTTGCCCTGCACACGGAAACCGCCCAAGGCGGAGACAGACTGCGGGGTCAATCCAAGGTGGCCGATGGCCGGGATACCGGCATCAACGATACCCTTGATGCGGTCAGCCATGGCAACGCCGCCTTCGAGCTTGATGGCGTCACAACCACACTCTGCCATAAAACGTCCGGCATTGCGGACAGCCGTTTCAGTGGAGGGCTGGTAGCTCATATAGGGCATGTCGCCCACCAGGAAGGCGGTCGGCGCGCCACGGCGCACGGCCTGGGTGTGGCGCATCATATCTTCCATGGTAACGGGCAGAGTCGAGTCGTAGCCGAGCATGGTCATGCCCAGGCTGTCACCGACCAGAATCATGTCAATCCCGGCCTGTTCCTGAAGGTAGGCGGTGGGATAGTCGTAACAGGTCAGCCAGGTGATGGGTTCACCATCGGTGACTTTTTTGAAAAGGGTGGGCAGGATCACTTTCTTGCGGTCAGTCATGGGATTCTCCTATTGTGAAACAGGTTTTGAGTAAAAAACGGGCCAGAGCGTACCATTATTATACGGCACGCAACTGGCCCGAGCAGGGGCAAACGGATTCTACTGGTGCAAGCCCCCCACAGTGCAGGGGCGAAGCCCTACTTTTGGGATTGCCAGTGTTGATATGGAAGAATTAACCGATCAGCTGGTGGGCCATGCGCGTGGCGCTGGAGGCATCCGCAGCGAAACCATCCGCGCCGATTTTGTCAGCATAATCCTGGGTGACGGGGGCGCCGCCGATGAAGACCTTGACACTGTCGCGCAGACCGGCAGCCTTGAGGGCCTGCACGGTGACTTCCATGTTGCTCATGGTGGTGGTCAGAAGCGCGGACATGCCAATCAGCTGGGCGCCTTCCTGGGCAGCCTTCACAAAAGCATCCGGCGCCACATCCACACCCAGATCGCGGACTTCGTATCCGGAGCCTTCGAGCATCATGGCGACCAGGTTCTTGCCGATATCGTGCAAGTCGCCCTTGACGGTGCCGATGGCCACAATTCCAGCCGCTTTGACATCATCTTTGGCCAGGTAGGGCTTCAGGATATGCAGGCCAGCCTGCATGGCGCGTGCAGCGATCAGCATTTCCGGGACAAACAAATCGCCTTCTTCGTAGCGCTGACCAACTTCGGCCATGGCGGCAATCAGTCCGCTGCCAAGAATTTCTTCAGCGCCAATCCCTGCTTCAAGAGCAGCTTTTACGCCCGCTTGCACTTCCGGGGCATTACCATCCACTACGTCCTGATAAAGCTTTTTTAGATCCATATCACATCCTCATGAGAAAATTTGAAATCGGCTGTCGCCCGCGTTATTCAAAGAAATCCGGCCTGGGCCTGGCCAGGATTCTATCATCCTACATGCCAGGATTGAGCTTCTTCCTGTAATACCTTATCCAGAATCGACTCGTGCGAACGCTCAATATCATCGAGCAGCGCTTCGCGCGCGGCCTCCACGTTTTGAGATTCAATCGCGTCAACGATACGCTGATGGGTGGATTCCTGATTGCGTCCGCCGTGCCGCATGACCATAAAGGGCGCCAGGCGATCGTGCAAACGCCCCATCAACTGGGTTAATTCGTTGTTACCGGAGGCTTTTGCCAGCAAATAATGGAATTTTCGATTTTCGTCGGTGTACCGATCATAGGAGACATCATCGTCACCGGTGTACCCGGCGTGGACTTTGCGCAGTTCCGCGATTTGTTCCGGCGTGGCTTTCATGGCGGCCCGTTCAACGGCGGCCAGTTCAAGCACATGACGCAGGTCGAGCAGGTCGCGCAGCTGCTTCAGCGTGGTGCGGATCACAAAATAACCCGAACGCGGCTTGATATTCACCAGACCATCGTGACTTAACATTTGTAAAGCGTCACGCACGGGCGTCACGCTAGTATTGTATTGCTGTGCAATCTCTTCCACGTCAAAACGCTCGCCCGGTTTGCGATGTCGCAAGATAATCGAGCGTCGCAATTCGACGTAAATGGCACTTTTGCTGGTCTGGTCTTCGTCCCAAACTGGAAACATGGGCGCTCCTATAGATAGAAAAATATTACCATATGATATATCAATTGACAAGAACTGATATTTCTAACCGGTAATATTATTGACTTCTGATATATTAGATGCTAATATTATGCTGTCGTTAGTATGGATTATATTTTAGTACGCATGGGTGCTTGTCGCAATCATCATCTGAAAACCTGAAAACTTGGTCCCAATCTCTGCCTCCACATTACACGGGGACAGGCCCCCAAAAAACATGGGGACAACCCCCCGGAACGCTCGGGGACAGGCCCCCAAAAAGCATGGGGACAAGCGTGGGATGGCATAAACCGGATCGTATTTTGTGGAGGTGCGTCAACAAACAAAACGAAACCATCAGTCTGCCTGTACATTCTCAAGTTCCTTCCGTTTTCCTTTCGGCCTAAATATGAGGAGAAAAAACACATGAACGATAACAAGCTCCACCCGCTGGTCAGCCAGGCACAAGAACAACTTCGCCAGGGAACGATCTCCCGCCGCGATTTCCTGAAATTTTCCACCCTGGTTGGTATGTCCCTGACAGCTGCCAAATTCCTGGCTGCCTGCGCGACTGCCACCCCGGAACCCACCGCCGAAGCCGTTGCCGCTGCGACCGCGGTCCCGCCCACCGCTGTGCCGACCGATGTTCCCGCCACTGCTGTCCCCGGCATTACCCGCGGCGGCACCCTGACTTGCGCCACCCGCGTCGAGCGCGTCGACAACCCGGCGACTTTCTCGCTGGTCAGCGCCTCACATCCCTGGCGGCATGTGATTGAGTATTTGACTCACACCGACCCGCAAGGCATCACGCACCCCTACCTGCTCGAAAGCTGGAAAGCCAGTGATGACCTGCTGACCTGGACCCTGGTCCTGCGCAAGGGCATCAAGTGGAACAACGGCAAGGATTTCACCGCTGACGACGTCATGTTCAACTTCAAGCAGTGGCTGACCGAATCGGTCAAATCCTCCATGTTCGGCGCCATGAGCTACATGGATTATTCCGGCGTTGAAAAAACCGACGATTACACCGTCACCCTGCACCTCAAGAGCGCCTCAATCTTCATCCCCGAGCACCTGGCCCAGTACGCGGCTGGCATCGTCCCGAACAACTTCGGCGGCGATATCACCAAGGAACCCGTCGGCACCGGCGCTTTCACGATGGAAGAATATGTTGTCGGCGAACGCTGCCGCCTCAAGGCCCGCGCGGATTACTGGCGCAATGGCGAAGACGGCAAACCCCTGCCCTATCTGGATGAGATCGTCATGGTTCAGCTCGGTGAAGACCGCTCGGCTGACCTCTCCGCCTACCAGAGTGGCCAGGTTGATACCATCCTGGAACCGAACGTTGCCATTTGGGAAGCCCTCAAGGATGACGCCGCCTCCACGATCGTAGCCACCCCCACCACCGCCACCCGCGTTCTGCGCCTGCGCGTTGACCAGGAACCCTGGACGAAGAATGAAGTACGCCAGGCGCTCAAGCACTGCCACAACCGCGAAAAGATCCTCGCGCTGGCTCTGCAGGGTCAGGGCACCATCGGCAACGACAGCCATGTCGGTCAGGCCAACCCGGAATATGTCGACATCGCCCCGTATCCCTTTGATGTCGCCAAATCCAAGGAACTGCTCGCAACCGCCGGATTCCCGGATGGCGTGACCGTTGAAATGTCGGTTGCCAGCGATTGGCCCGAAACCATGGCGTATGCCCAGGCCCTCAAGGAAGATGCCCTGGCTGGCGGCTTCACCATCAACCTGAAACCGATGCCCGCAACTGAGTATTGGAACGTCTGGACGACCGCCAACATGGGCGTCACCTGGTGGTCACACCGCACCCTGGCTCCCATGACCCTGGCCGTGGCCTACACCGCGGATGCAGAAGGCAAGCCCGGCGCCTGGAATGAATCCGGTTGGGTTGATCAGGAATTCAGCGACATCCTGACCCAGGCCATCGGCACGCTCGATGTTGAGAAGCGCAAGGAACTGGTTGGCAAGTTGGAAGTCATCCAGAAGGAACGCGGCTCAATCTGCCTGCCGTTCTTCATGAGCGTCTGGAAAATCTACAAGAAGAACGTTCACGCCATCGAACCGACCCCGGACGAATACGCCATCTTCTACGAGACCTGGAAAGACGCCTAACAATCGCCCTCACCCCGTCCCCTCTCCCGAAATCGGGAGAGGGGCATAAAATCACTCATTTAAAGAGGCAAGACAATGATTCAAACTCATGGTACGAGCATGACCAGCGCCCACTATTCCCGCCTCGGCCCGCAGGAATGTGAAAAAATCCATCTGGCCAGCCTGGAAATTCTCGAGCGCGTCGGCGTTGACGTTCACGATGAAAAAGCCAGGGAAATTCTGGTACAGGGCGGCGCTCAAGCGGATGGTCTGCGCGTGCGCATCCCTGCCTACATGGTTGCCAGGGCGCTTTCAACAGCCCCAAACACCATCACACTTTACAACCGCAAGGGCCAGGTTGCCATGCGCGCGGGAAAATACAACTCCTATTACGGCGGCGGTTCGGATTGTCTCAATATCCTCGACCACCGCACCGGTGAACGTCGCAGACCAAAATTAAGCGATGTTAAAGAAGCATCCACCCTGATGGATGCGCTGCCCGAGATTGATTTCGTCATGTCGGCCTTCCTGCCCGAGGACGTGGATCAGCGCGTGTACGACCGCTATCAGATGGAAGTGATGCTCAATACCACCATCAAACCGATCGTGTTCGTCACGCCCGACTTCGAGGGCTGCGTAGCCGCCATCGATATGTGCGAAGCGGTCGCGGGTGGAGCGGCAGCTTTCCAGAAAAAACCTTTCGCAACCTGCTACATCAACGTCACCTCCGGCCTGGTTGCCAATGCCGAAGCGCTGCAAAAATGCATGTTCCTGGCTGGCAAAGGCCTGCCACAGCTTTACATCCCGCTGAATGCTGGTGGCGTCAATTCGCCCGCCACAACCGCCGGGTGCATGGCTTCGATGGATGCGGGCATCCTGCTGGGCGTGGTGCTTTCACAGCTGGTTCAGCCCGGCGCACCGATCGCCGTCCCCGGCTGGAATGGTGGCCCGTACAACCTGCAAACCATGGTCGGGAATTATGTCCTGCCGGATGAGCAGGGCGTGCCCACTTCGATGGGAAAATATTATGATCTGCCGGTCTTTGGCCTGGGCGGATCAACTGACTCGAAAATACTTGACCAGCAATCTGGTTTTGAAGCAACCCTCAGTCTGATGACGTCCCTGCTGCATGGCGCGAACATCATCCACGATGTGGGCTTTATGGATGCCGGGCTGCAAGGCAGCATGCAAATGATCGCCATTTGCAACGAAATCCTGGGCTTCCTGCGCGCCACCACTGCCGGTGTTGTGGTAAATGATGAAACACTGGCGCTGGATGTGATCGAAGAACTCGGCCCGACCGGTACCTATCTCGGGCACGATCACACCGTGCGACATTACAAAGAACCGTATTATTCCAAACTGATTGACAAGAATCCTTACTCGATCTGGCAAAAACGCGGCAGCCTGAGCATGGAAGCGCGCGCCGCCAAGATGGTTGACGATATCCTGGCGAAACACAAGACCGAGCCTTTACCGGCAGATGTTCAGCAAGCCATCCATGCAATCGTTGTACGCGAACAAGCCTGGATCGACAGCCAGAACTAATTTATTGGGTAGCTCAGACCAGAGTAAACCAAAGGAAAAACAATGGCGAGATATATTGTCCGGCGTTTGATGACCATGCTTTTGACCATGGTACTGGTCTCTATGCTCGTATTTGCCATCGTGGAAATTGCCCCAGGGAATGTTGCCCGCAACATCCTTGGGGCATATGCCACGCCTGAACAGGAACTGTCGATGTCCAAGCAGTTGGGCCTGACCCGACCGGTGGTCATCCGCTACATTTCCTGGTTATTTGGCTCCGACTGGCAGGCCAGCCCCGAAATCGGTCTACCGCTGACGGAAACCGTCTCCCAGCAAGGCCTGGTGAAAAAATCCCAGCAGTGGTGGGCGGTTGAACCCGGCGGCGCGTTGGTGCAATGGAAGGTGGATGGCGGCAAACTCTACAAGCTGATCCGTCAGCCGGATGGATCGACACAGACTGTCCCGGATGACAACGCCTGGAAAGTGGATGCCGCCGGAGAAACCTATTTCTGGGGGCTGGATTCAGGCAATCGCGCGGCCAAATGGGTCAAGGGCGCGGGCGGAATCGAATTCCAGCTGAATTATTCCGGCTGGGTGCAAAAAACCGACGCCCCCACCGAATACATTCCGCTCAACAAGGGCCTGATTCGCGGCGAGGCTGGCGTTTCGCTGCGCTATAAAGCCCCGGTGTCGGATGTGATCGGGCGCAGAATCTTGAATTCCATCATCCTGGCGACGCTGGCGATGCTGGTTTCCATCCCGACCGCGGTTGTTTTGGGCCTGATTGCCGGGTTGAACGAAGGCAAATTGATCGACCGTGTCATTTCCATCGGCGGCCTGATCACCGCCGGTTCTCCCGATTTCGCCACCGGCATCCTGCTGATTATGATCTTCGCCATCTGGCTGAAAGTGCTGCCAGGGGCGGCAGTTTTCCTGTCAGAAAACGCGATTCTCAAAAATCCCAGTATGTTAGTCCTGCCAGTGCTGACCGCCAGCCTGGTGGAAATCGGCTATGTGCTGCGCATCACGCGTTCGAGCGTGGTGGAAGTCATGAACAGCGCCTACGTCCGCACCGCCATTCTGAAAGGGCTGACCTATCGCCAGGTAGTGCTGCGGCACGTCCTGCGCAATGCCATGATGGCGCCGATCACCGTCATCATGCTGCACATCAACTGGTTTATCGGCGGACTGGTGGTGGTCGAATCGGTCTTTGGCTTCCCCGGCCTGGGAAACTTTATCCTGAATGCAGCCCTGTATAAAGACGTCTACTCCATTGAAGCCGGTGCCATGATCCTGATCTTACTGGCGGTGGGGACACAGTTGATCGCGGACCTGGTTTATTCGTTGATTAATCCGCGCATCCGCTATTCCTAGGAGCCATGATGACAACCGAAAACATTGCTCCACCGAAACAGTCGCAGCCCGCGGGAAATCCTTCGGGATTAAGCGTCGCTTTGAAAGATTTCTGGGCGGGTGCCAAAGAACTGGCGGATTTGATTTTCACCTCCCCCACCGCCATCATCGGGATGACCATCGTGCTGCTGTGGGTCAGTATCGCAATTTTTGCGCCGCTGATTACCACCCACACCCCGCTGGAACAGGATTACAAATTTATCAATAAAGCGCCCAACGCCCAGCACATTCTCGGCACTGACAATATGGGCCGCGATGTCTGGTCGCGCGTGGCCTATGGCGCGCGCACCATCCTGTCGCTGGGGCCGCTGTCCGTTTTTGTGGCTTTTCTGATCGGTCTGGTGCTGGGCTTGCCCGCCGGATACTACGGAGGCTGGGTGGATGAAACCGTCATGCGCGTGCTGGATGCGCTGATGGCCTTCCCGACCATCCTGCTGTATATGATTATCATTTCCGCGCTGGGGCCATCATCCATTAACGTGGTGATTGCGATCGCCATCGGCGGCGCGCCGGGCATTGCCCGCCTGGTACGTGCGCTGACCATGGACATCCGCACCCGCGAATACGTCGCAGCCGCCAAATTGCGCGGCGACCCCGACTTTATGATCATGCTGCGCGAAATTCTACCCAACTGCCGCGGCCCACTGATCGTGGATTTTCTGCTGCGCATCGGCTACGCGGCTTTCTATATCGGTACGCTCGGCTTCCTGGGGTTGGGATTACCACCACCCACGCCCGATTGGGGCGGCATGGTTCAGGAAGGACACAGCCATATGACTGCCAATATCTGGCCGGTATTGTCTGCGACGCTGGCAATCGTCACGCTGGTCATCGGTTTGAATATGTTTGCCGATGGCCTGCGCGAAGAAAGTATGCGCTACCAGTAACCTTAACGGTGAACTAATGGATCAATCTGCGCCAATTCTGTCTGTAAAAAACCTGGCTGTTTCATACAAAACGCGCAAAGGCGATGTTGAAGCGGTGCGGGATGTGTCATTTGATATTTTCCAGGGCGAAAACCTGGGACTGGTGGGCGAATCCGGCTGCGGTAAGAGCACGGTCGCTTTCTCGATGGTCAATTTTTTGGGTCCCAACGGACGCGTCACGCACGGCGACATCCTGTTCAAGGGACAACAGCTGCGCGGCCGCTCCGAGGAAGACCTGCGCAAACTGCGCGGCGCGGACATCTCGATGGTTTACCAGGAACCGATGTCGGCGCTCAACCCGTCGATGCCGATTCAAGATCAGATGGCCGAAAGCCTGATCGCGCATCGCGGCTACAACAAAAAAGACGCTTTCGCCGAATCGCTGGAAGCGCTCAAAAAAGTGTACATGCCGGATGCCGAAGGCGTGCTGCATCGTTACTCGCACCAACTCTCCGGCGGACAGCAGCAGCGCGTTTTGATCGCCATGGCGATGCTGAATAATCCGGCGCTGTTAATCATGGACGAACCCACCACCGCCCTGGACGTAACCGTCGAAGCCGCGGTCTTAGATTTGATCGCCGAATTGCAGCAAAAATACAATACCGCCGCGCTCTATATCAGTCACAACCTGGGCGTCGTGGCGCGCGTTTCACACAAAGTCGCCGTCATGTACGCCGGTGAAATCGTCGAATTGGCCACCACCGACGAGATTTTCCACAACCCGATGCACCCCTACACCATGGGCCTGATGCGCTGCCTGCCGGATGTGGATGCCCCCAAAGGCACACGCACCCTGCACCCAATTCCCGGTCGCGTTCCTTCCCCGGCCAACCTGCCCTCCGGCTGCATTTTTTCTCCACGCTGCGAACAGGCCAACAACAATTGCAGCATCGCGCACCCGGCGCTGCTGGAAATAGCCCCCGGCCATCTGGTGCGCTGTTTGCGGCGCGGCAGCGACTGGGAAGGCGTCAAACAAATCTGGGCCAAGGCGGAAGCGCTGAAAAACCAGCCTGCGTTGGAACGCAGCGAACCCACCCACGAAACCGTGCTGGCCGTCAAAGAAGCCAAAGTATATTACCCGGTGCCCTACAAAACGGTGGCGGGCCTGGTTGGAATGGAAAAACGACAGTACGTGCGCGCTTCCGACAATGTCAGCTTCAACGTTGGACGCGGACGCACTTTGGGCATCGTCGGCGAATCCGGCTGCGGCAAGAGCACCATCGCCAAAGCGATCGTTGGCCTCGAACCAATTTACGATGGCCAGCTCGAGTTTTTGAACGTCGATATCTCGAAACAGCTCAACAAACGCGGCATCGACTCGATCCGCGAACTGCAAATGGTCTTTCAAGACCCGAACGGCGTGCTCAACCCATCCTACAGCGTCGGCGATCAGATCGCTTTTTCACTGCGCCGTTTCCACACCGTGCCGCCCGATCAAGTGCGCGCCGAAGTGGAGCGCCTGCTGCGCGCCGTCAAGCTCGATGAAAGCTACTATAACCGCCTGCCGCGCCAGTTGAGCGGCGGCGAAAAGCAGCGCGTCGGCATCGCGCGCGCCATTTCCACCAACCCAGCCATGATCGTGTGTGATGAACCTGTCTCCGCGCTGGATGTGTCGGTACAGGCTGCCGTGCTGAACCTGCTGCTCGAAATCCAGAACACGCGCAACACCACCATCATCCTGATCTCGCACGATCTGAGTTCGGTGCGCTTTTTCTCGGATGATGTCGCCGTGATGTACCTGGGACGAATCGTGGAGATTGGGCCGTGCGAGACGATTTATCACGCCCCCAACCACCCATATACGACCGCCCTTTTAGCGGCAGTTCCCCGCCCTGATCCGGATGCCGCGCCGATGAAAGTCCGCCTGGGTGGACGCGTTCCCAGCGCCATCAACCCACCATCCGGCTGCCGCTTCAACACCCGCTGCCCGTTCAAGATTGGCGCGATCTGCGAACAAGAGGAACCTCCCCAAAGAGACCTGGGAGCAGGCCATCTCATCTATTGTCACTTAACACCAGAGGCCCTGAAAAATCCAACCGTCTGAGTTTTCTGGCTATTCCTTCCCGTAAATCATCGGGACTTCCCCGTAAATCATCGGGACTTCCCCGTAAATCGTCGGGGCTTCCCCGAAAAAAACATCGGGACTTGATGGAGGTTGTTTAGCAATGCACGAAAAAAAGCAATTTTTTATCCGTGACCCGTGGAAGTTTGATCCCAACTTCCAACGACCTGTTACCCCCAATGACGAGCTCGGCTTTGAGACTCGCTCGCTGCATGCCGGTTTCCGCCCGAGCGAAAGCCTTGAGCGCTTTCGGGCTTTTGTGCCGCCGATCGTGCCGTCGATGACCTACCCGTACGAGAATTTTGATAAGATTCCTTATCCCGTCTACGGGCGCACCAAAACGCCGACCACGGATATTCTCGAACAACGTCTGGCAGCGCTCGAAGGCGGCCAGGCCGCACTGACGGCTGGTTCCGGCTCACAGGCTTTGTTCAACCTGATCTTCACCATCGCCCGTCCCGGCGACAACGTGGTGACGACCCTGAACATCTTCGGCGAAGGCTACAAACAGGCCGCCTCGATTTTCCCCGAACGCTGCGGCATCCACTTCCGTTTCGTCGAAGACCCGGCTGACCCGAAATCCTGGGACAAGCAAATCGACAGCAAAACCCGCCTGGTGTGGGTGGAAACTCCCAGCAACCCGGCCTTATTCGTCACCGACATTCAGGCCGTGGCGGATGTGGCTCACTCGCACAACGTCCCGCTGATGGTGGATAACACCACCGCCACCGCCGCCATCCAGCGCCCGATGGATTTCGGCGCAGACATCATCCTGCTCAGCATCACCAAATTCCTGGCGGGCAATGCCACCATCCTGGGCGGCGCAATTGTCGGCCCGGAAGACCTGACCGAAGATATCCGCTGGAACACGACCGAATTCGTCGGCGCGATCATGCCGCCCTTTGATTCGTGGCTGGCATTGCAATATCTCGAAACACTTTCCCTGCGCATGGACAAGCACAGCTCCAATACGCAAATAGTGGCCGAGTTCCTGGCGCAGCATCCGCAGGTGACGCTGGTCAATTATCCCGGCTTGAAAACTCACGGGCAGTATGATCTCGCTCAAAAGCAGATGAAAGCGGGCGGCGGCATGCTCTCCTTTATCGTCAAGGGCGGCATTCCCAGCGCGCGCACAGTCATGGACAGTTTCAAACTGGTCATCCATGCCGTCACGTTCGGCACCAGCCGCACCATCTGCATGCACCCGCGCACCATCACGCACGAACACATGACCCAGGCCGAACGCGACAAGGCCGGAATCGATGACGGCCTGATCCGCCTGTCGGTTGGGCTGGAAAACCCCAACGACATCATCGCCGATCTTGAACAGGCGCTGGCCAAACTATAAAAAATCTACTGTAGGGGCGACCCGTCCAAGGCATGATCTGCAGCATCGCGAGCAAAGAAACCTGGTCTGAATGGATGCCGGATGGTCGGTCTTGGCGAGTCGCCCTACTCACGACCACGTTGACTAAGTCGTAGGCTTAGTCTATAATGACTCAAAAGGAATTGAGTCATGAACCAGATTGTCAATATCCATGAAGCCAAAACACATTTCTCGAAATTCATCGACCGGGTAATGAATGGCGAGGAAATCATCATCGCCAAGGCCGGGAAACCGGTCGCCCGCTTGTTGCCCATCATCGACAAACCCGCCCAACGCCATCCCGGCAGCGCGGCAGGGAAAATTTGGGTCTCGCCCGACTTCGACGCGCCCCTGCCTGATGACGTATTGAAAGATTTTGAGTCGTGAAAGCGCTGCTGGATACCCATGTTTTCCTGTGGTGGATTACAAACCGTGATTTGCTCTCCCCAACAGCGCTGAAGGTGATTGGCGACGGCGCCAACGATTTGTTTTTCAGTGCGGGCAGCGCCTGGGAAATCGCGATCAAAACCCGCCTGGGAAAGTTACGGCTCTCGAGTGAACTCGAACGCTTCATCGCTGAACAATTGACCGTCAACGCTTTCCAACCGCTTCCCATTCAAATCAGTCATGCCCTGCGCGTTCACAACCTGCCTGACCATCACCGCGATCCCTTCGACCGGATTCTCATCGCCCAGGCGCAATTGGAAAACCTGCCCATTCTGAGCGCTAACCCATTGATTTCCCAATACGGCATCCAGGTGCTTTGGTAAAACAGCCACTCATCCACCAATCTCCCAGTTTACCAACCCCATATGACTCTCCCCCACGACCCCGGCCTGACCCATATCACCGCCCGCCCCGGCCAGCGCAGCTATGGCATGGGATTGGGCGTCATCCTGCTCGATGACGTTTACCCGGCCTTCCCGGGCGATGTGCGCAACGCCAGTGGCTATCCGTTTCCCATCCAATATGAGATCGCCCGCGACGTGGATATTTACCGGCTGGTGGTCGAAGCAGACAAAACGCCCTGTCTCGAGCCGCTTTTACGCGCCGCCCGCCAACTCGAGCAGCTGGGCTGCAGGGCAATCGTCGGCGAATGCGGCTACTTCGCCTATTTTCAACGGGAAGTCGCCTCCAGCGTGAAGGTACCCGTTTTCATGTCCAGCCTGCTGCAGGTGCCGCTGGCGCAGCAAATCATCAGCCCGGATCAATGCGTGGGCATCCTGATGGCAAATTCCAACTACCTGAGCGATCATCACCTGCAATCGGCGGGAATTCGGCCCGGCTCGAATTACGTAATCGGCGGCGCAATGAATGATCTGCGCTGTCAGGAATTCGACCATCTGTGGACGAACGGCCTGCGCACCGATCCGCCATCCGCGGATTACGACAAGGCTGAAAGCGAATTTTTGGAAGTAGCCGTGGAATTTTTCCATCAGCACGCCAACATGGGCGCGATGGTGTTGGAATGTACCGGTTTTCCGCCTTTCGCGCGCGCCTTGCAGCGTGAAATCAGCATCCCGATTTTCAGCTGGGGCACCCTGCTTGATTACGCCTATTCGATCGTCGTTCACCGCGATTATTATGGGCACGTTTAATCCATTTTCTGGAGCCATTCACCTATGATTATTGCCAACTCACTCGAACTGCACACGCCACAATTCCGGGTGCTGGCGGACGACCAATGCCAGGAACTGATCACGGCGGCGCTGGAATGCCTGCGCCGGGTGGGCATCCGCATGCACAATCAGGCCGCGCGCGACCTGCTGGAAGCGCATGGCGCCACCATCCACGGTGAAATCGTCAACATCCCGGCTGACCTGGTCAGACAAGCGATTGCTTCCACGCCGCATGAATTCACCGTCTGGGGGCGGGAAGGGAAGCACGAGATGCGGGTGGCACTCGATCGGGTCCATTTTGGTCCCGGCCCGACCTGCACCTACTTCAACGATCCGGTCACCGGCGAACGCCGCAAAGCGCGGCGCGGGGACGCGGGCCTGACTGCCAAAGTTTGCGACGCACTGCCAAACATCGACTACATCATGGGGCTGAGTCTGTTCGACGATGTCACCCCGGAGCTGGCCTCCGTTTACGAGTTCGCCGAGGAGCTGACCAATACATCCAAGCCGATCATTTGCTGGGCAAATACGCCTGGGAGCTTTCTGGACATTCACCGGATGGCGGCCGTCGTGGCTGGCAGCGAAACAGCCCTGCGCGAAAAACCAATCTTCGCCTACTTCACCACTTACGAATCACCGCTCAAACTGGCCGATGGCCCGCTAGCCAATATGATGCTGGCCGCCGAACGCGGCATCCCGGTCATTTGCCTGGGCGGGCCAACCGTCGGGTTGGAATCGCCATTTACCGGCGCTTCAGCTCTCGTGCTTCATCTGGCCAGCGCGCTGGCGGCGTTGACCGTCGTCCAGTTGAAAGTTCCCGGCGCGGCCATGGCGATTGGCGGGTTGCCCTCCATGATGGACCTGCGCACCGCCCGACCGGCCTACGGTTCACCGGAAGCCAGCCTGCACTCGGCGGCCTGCGTCGATCTGGCCCGCTTTCTCGGACTGCCCTTTATGGGCACAGCGGGCGCCTCCGAAGCCAAGGCGGTCGACGCCCAGGCCGGGGCGGAAGCCGCCCTGCAGGTCATGCTATCGGCCCTGAGCGGCGCTTCCCTGGTGCATGACGCCGGTTTCCTGGACTGCGCCGATATCGGCTCGCTGGCGTATCTGGTGTTGATCGATGAAATCATCAGCATGGCGGCGCGCGTGATGCGCGGCGTCCAGGTCAACGCCGAGACGATCATGCTGGATTTACTCGAAAAAGTCGGCCCTGGCGGGACCTTCATCAACCAGACCGAGTCGGCCGTCTTGTGCCGGGCCGAGGCCTGGGTACCCTCGGTGCTCGATCGCAGTCCCTACAACACCTGGGAAAGCAAGGGCAGCAAGCAAACCGACCAATTGGTGGAGCAAAAGCTGCAAAAGATCCTTAAAAATCACCAACCTGCCCCTCTGCCAGAAGGCGCGGCTGGTAAAATTGAGCGCATCTTAATCGAAGCCGAAGAGCGCGAACAAAACCATAGTCACTAAACTCCAACCGGAGTCATCTCAAAATTCACCCCATTTCCACAAGAGGCAAAATGAGCGAAAACCTGACCACCCTGCTAAAGTCCAAAACGAAAACCGTCAAAATTCAACGCGATCTGCCGACGGTCATTATTGGCGAACGTATCAACCCGACCGGCCGCAAAGCCGTCCTGGAAGCCCTGCAAGCCGGAAACTTCGACATTGTCCGCAAAGATGCACTCGATCAGGTCGCCGCTGGCGCCGCTGTGCTGGATATCAATGCGGGCGTGCCTGGCGCGGACGAGCCGGTGCTGATTCAGCAAATCATCCGTAACGTGCAAGAAGTGGTGGATGTGCCACTGTGCTTTGATACCGCCAACCCGCTGGCGCTGGCCGCCGCGCTGTCGATTTATGAGGGCAAAGCCCTGATCAATTCCGTCAACGGCGAAGAACGCTCGCTGAATAACGTCCTGCCGCTGGCGAAGGAATATGGCGCAGCCGTCATCGGGCTATGCATGGACGATAACGGCATCCCCAAAACTGCTGAAGCCCGCCTGGCCGTGGCAGCCAACATCATCGAGCGCGCCGCCAGAATTGGCATCCCGATCGAAGACATCGTGATTGACCCGCTGGCGATGGCCATGAGCGCTGACAGCCTGTCCGGCCGAATCGCGTTGGATACCATTGCTCTGGTGGTCAAAGAGTTCGGCGTCAACATCTCAATGGGCGCCAGCAATATCTCCTTTGGCATGCCTGACCGGAAATACATCAACTCCACCTTTATCGCCATGGCGATTCGCGCCGGGCTGACCTGCCCGATCACCAATCCGCTGATCACCGAAGTCATCACGGCCGTGTTGGCCGCCGACCTTTCGATGGGGCACGATGACTACGGCATGCGCTGGATTAAAGCCTTCCGCAAGCGAGAAAAGGAAAAAGCAGCCGCGTGAACTCGCAAAAAAACAACTTACCGATCGTCGTCCTGGCCTGCAAGGTGTTCGAACATTGGCTGGAGCAGATTTTGCCTGCGGAATTGGCCCCAAACATTACCTTTTATGATTACGGCCTGCACAAAGTTCCCAGAAACCTGCGCCAAACCATCCAGGCCGCCATTGACAGCATTGAGCAGCCCAGCCTGATCGTGCTGGGCTACGGGCTATGCGGAAACGGCCTGGACAAAATCCAGGCCGGGAAGCATTTCCTGCTCATCCCCCGCACCGACGACTGTATCGCCATTCTGCTTGGCTCATACGCCGCCTACCTGCAAGAAATGCAACGCGAACCCGGCACCTACTACCTTTCCAAAGGCTGGCTTGAAGCAGGCTCCAATCCGCTGCAAGAGAGTCAGGCCATGGAGATAAAATACGGCGTAGAAGAAGCTGCCTGGCTTATGGATACTCAATATCACAATTACCGGCGGCTGATGATGGTGGCGCGCACTCCACAGGAAATGGATACCTACCGTGCGCAAGCTCAGGAAGTCGCCGAGTTTTGTGCGCGTTGGGACATGCGCTACGAAGAACAAATCGGCTCGGATGATTATCTTCACAACCTGGCGCAGGCTGTCACCCGCTTTGACGCCTCCGTCACCGATCCGCACAGCACAACGGAAGACTTCTTACTCATCCCGCCCGGCGGCGTGCTCAAGCAGGCCCTGTTCATGCGATAAGGCAGATTCTCAAAAACCATGCCAACTCTGACTGTTATCTACGGAACCGAAACAAAAACTGTTGATGTGCCCTCCGGCACGACCATTGGAGCGGCCGTCGCACAGACCGGTCTGCCGCTCGAACAGCCCTGCGCCGGGCGCGGCACCTGTGGCAAGTGCAAAGTGCTGGCCGAAACCGGCGTGGCCGCACCCGACAGCATCGAACACCGGCACCTGACTCCCGGCGAACTGGCGCTCGATAATCGCCTGGCGTGCTGCGCGCGCATTGAAACGGATGCCCGCGTTGTGCTTTCGCCCATCGTGGTTTACTCCAACAAGAATTTCCGCAACAGCCTGCGCTACAAACAAAGCGAAGCCCCACTCGGGCTGGCAATCGACCTTGGCTCCACGACAGCCGCCGCCTTTCTGACCATGCTCGACACCGGGGAAGTCTGCGCGGGCGCCGCCAGCCTCAACCAGCAAACCGTCTATGGCGCGGATGTGATTTCGCGCCTGAATGCCGCCATGTCCGGCGGTGAAACCAGCGAGCGTCTGCACCGGCTGGCCCTGGCCTCGATCAATCAATCTGTCGATGCGCTCAAACTCTCCCCGCGCGTGCGCAGCCGCATCCAGCGCGTCACCATCGTCTGCAACGTTGCCATGCACCACCTCTTGGCGCGCCTGCCGATCGACAAACTGGCCGTCATGCCCTTCGAACCACACTCCAGCGACTCCATCCTGAATGCGGCACCCTTGATGGACGGCATTTTCGCCAAAGGCATCCAGGTTACCCTGCCCCCGCTGATCGGCGGCTTCGTCGGCTCAGATGCTCTGGCCTGCCTGGCCTACTTTGGCTTTGACCAGGCGCCCGGCCCGATGGCCGCCATCGACCTGGGGACGAACGGCGAAGTATTGGTCACGGACGGCAAGCGCATCCTGACCACTTCGACTGCCGCCGGTCCCGCCTTCGAGGGTGTAAACATTTCCTGCGGCTCGCGTGCCATCGACGGCGCGATCACCAAGGTCCGCATTGAACAGGAAGAATTGGTCTTCGAGACCATCGCGAATAAACCGCCCATCGGGCTGACCGGTTCCGGTCTGCTCAGTCTGATCCAGGAACTGCGCCGGGTCGACGTCATCGACGCCAGCGGACGCATCAGCAGCTCCCCCAGCGTGCTGAAAGAGCTCATCGGCGCTGGCGAGTTGCGCAGTCGACGCGTAAATCTGAAACCGGATGGAAGTTTAAGCCTGACCCAATGGGATGTGCGCGAATTACAGAAGGCCAAAGGCGCCATCCGCGCTGCGATTGATATTTTGATGAAAAAGCTGGATCTGAAACCGGAAGACATGCAACGCGTGATTCTGACCGGATCCTTTGGTGGGCAAATTGACATTGACGCCGCCCTGGAATTGGGTATGCTGCCTCCCGTCCGCCATGAAGCCGTCGAAATGATTGCCAACGGCGCCGGGCTGGGTGCCGCCATGTTCCTGAGCGACGAAGGCTTCGCCCTCGGAGAATCTCTCGCCCGGCGCGCCGAACCGATCGATTTGGATCAAAACGCCGATTTCCTGCATCACTACATCACTGCCATGGCGCTGAAACCGTAAACGTAATTTCTCAATCCGATTTACAGCAGATTTCTGAGCAAAGTCACGCCTGCGGAACAAACCGCGGCGTGACTTTTGCTTAACAACGCTCCTGCCAAACCGACAATATCGGGTATCGAATTCAATCATTCGGTTCATGGGATAACGCAACAAGTCGGGAAGAGATAATGCAACTCAAAAAATAAGGGGGAAGCAACTCAAGAAAAGGCATAAAAAGAGACACCTTCTTAAGGATAATGTGATTGACGAAA
>CAILYI010000100.1 GCA_903838415.1 uncultured Anaerolineae bacterium
AGGCTCACCTTTTGATCCAAGGTTTCTTCGTAATTGAGGAGCGTAAATTTTTTAGTCATGTTGAAAGTTTATCACGCGCTCATGGCTTGGCTGAATCCTTCGACAACCTGCTAGCGCGAATGAGTAATTCCTACGTCGGAAATGAGGCCTAATGTTCTACGTCTTGGGAGGAAATGGCGAACCGGCAGGCGGCCCATTCGCTACGCCGGAAGAGTGCTCCAGGTGGGCGAACGAAATCCTATTGCCTGAAGGAAGCATTGTGACAGTTGTAGCCGTTGATCTGTACGAAACAGTAAGGCTGAATTCAACGGTCTATCCTACTCTCCAGCGCTTCGGCATGTATCAAACTACGAGCCGACACAGAGTAGCTCATTGGCTTACGAAGAAAGAAATCACGGAGGCAGAATGGAAAGCTTCGCGACCGAACAAGAAGTAAAGTGGGACGACATTTGCCCCGATAAGATGGGCCGGGTCGTTCAAGATGAAGTGAACCGCATTGAAGGTGAAATGAAAATGCGGATCATGGACGTCAAAAAGAAAGACACCTGGATTTCCATGGAAACCCGCCTCCTCGAGAGTATCGAGGGCGTTGTCATCCGCACGATCGCGCTTGTGACTGAAAAGCCGCTCGCCGGAGTATGGCAATTGTTGAGGCAAGATGTCTGATCATTTCATGTTCTCGCCTGACGATACTCGCACCGTTCCTCTTAAACCCGAAGAACAGTCTGAAAAAAATGTTTTCGTCAAAACACTTTACTGGACGGAAACACAGGTGAATGGTGTTAAAACGGAAAGATATCTCTCTCGAGAGGAAATCGCCGTTATCCGAAACGAAATTCTCGAACGATCCCAGAAAGAAGGATTTCAAATCACAAAAAGTGCTCATCGGGCCAAGGATGGTTTCGAAGGAAACTTTATCTGGTGGTATCCAGAAAGAGCAGAGGAATACGGAGGGTAATTATGGCTGAAGACGTGTGGAGTGAATTACGCAAAATGTCTCAATGGCCGGCCACGGCAGACCAGGACCTACTCCGCAATCGAATTGCTGCGCGGGGATATGAAGAAATTTCTCGACTAAGCAATCGCATTGACAAGCTCGAAAAAGACATAGCATCTCTTGCGATCGACGACGCGATAGTCGCTGAAAAAGAGCGTATCTCGCTTCTCGAAGATCTTCTGGAGAATTATTCATACGAAGCAATTCGCCGTCCGGAAGATACCTATGGGCTCGCGGAGAAACGTAAGCGCTGTCGATCCTGCTACGGAACAAGCGAAGGAATGAAAGATCCTATTCCTCACCGCCCAGGATGCGCAGTTGCCAAAGTGCTTAAGCTCCCTGCCATAAAAGAAGAACTCCCCTAGCTGGGGAGTTCTTCTACGACTGCATCAATCACGTCGGGATCGGCGAACTGCTTCATCGCATCCTGATAAGCATCGGGGACGGTCACTCTGACCGTCTCTCTTGCTTTATCGGCAAAGGCGGACAGGAAAGCCTGGAACTCCTTGACCTGATCTCCGCTTCCGCCATCTTTGGGGGCGTATTCGAGAATATGCTGGGCCGCCTTAAGCTTGACGCCTGGTGGGGTATTGGGATCGGTGAGTAAATTTCGAATGACCCTGGCCGCCACCGGCAGCATTTCGTCGATGGATGTACGGGTGCTTTTCAGGCGTGGAGAATGACCAATATCGACAAGCGTATTCTCGTAAATATCTCTGAATTCCTCGGTCTGAGTTAAGCGCTTCAGACTTGCCAGAGATAATCCGAGTGTCTGTGCGATCTGACCATTGGTTCGATCGACTTCGGGATCCAGAAATAAGCCGACCGCTTCTTCGATCTGGCGATTTTGAGCCAGCAGCTTACGCTGGGGGGATGTTATGGAAAGACGGCGGACGCCATTCTTTTTATGGGGTTGCTCTCCACTGAGAATTTGCTTAACGATGGGTATCGCTCTTTTCTTTCTGGCAATTTTAGAAACCATAGGACCTCACGGTAATGAATTTATAAAGATTGTACGGTAGGCTAGAGCAGATGTCAAGAACGTCTGTTCTATCATATTCAGCAATCCATTCAGTAACACAAGGAGAATTTGCAATGACCGAAGATTTTGATAATGAAAATGGCACCGAAGATGGCGCCGAAGATGGCGCCGATAACACCAGCGCTCCGTCCTGGCAGACCGAAACATCCGCATACGACGCGGTTCTTGATCCCACCCACCGCATTCGCTTCATCACCACGCAGGGCACGTTCGATGCTCCCGTGACCGATGGACAGCCGATGACGCTGGCCGAGGCGCTGACCGTCGCCAACCTGCGCTACAACGCCGCCTCGATCTTCGAGTTGGACGGCGCGCAGATCACTCTGGAGACCGTTCTCCAGCCTGGCGCCCAGGTTGTGGCGATCTCGGCCACCAAGGGCGGCTAATTCCGACGTAGGAAATCAGGGGACGATCGCTCGTCCCCTATTTTCTGGAGGAAACATGATCAAGATCGCACCATCAACGCTCAACATCGAGCCCAGCTTCAAAAATGCTTTGCTTGGAATGTACCAGGCTTATCTGAATGAAATTGATCGCGCATCCGGCGGGAACGAAAGTCGACGCATCCGTCTTCTCAGATCAACTCCGGAGGCCTCGCGCCGGGCACTGGACGCCGTCAATGGTGTCAAGGAAGCTCGCAGGGGATTGTCTTACGATTACACCCGCTTCGCGGTCGCCGCAGAATACATCCGGCTGTACGCGGTTGTTCATAACGGCAAAACCTGGCTTGCGGGCGATACGAAACCTGTCGTCATCGAAGGGAAAGATCTCAACGCCAACCGTGTGCGCACCTGGAATATCGGTTCTTACTGCGTCGCTTTTGATTTGGATGGACTGGCCCAGGGGCAGAACTATCATCACTTCATCCCACTCGAAGCCCCAATGACAGGACTTCGTCATCCCCATCATTATGCTATCGCCAGCGAAATTGCTAAATCGCCTCTTGATTTGGAAAGTCATACCTGCTGGGGGCAAGGCGGATTTTCAACTGGCGTATCGTTCGCTATTCAGGACCGGGACATCTCCAGTCTGTTCAGTATCATTTTCAAATATCTCTCCCGCTATAACAGTAGTTCTGTGTACGGGGGATGGGCTACGCATGGCGTGGAGAATGTAGCATGGATGCAAAAACTAAACTAAAGATCGATATTTCCCTGGTCGCCAATCAGCTCAACGCGATCGCGGCATTCACACCTAATGAATTCTCGGGTGTCGGATTTGGAAAGTGGGATAAGGCTGGGACGACCTTCTCGATTTATCGCGTGGAAATCCTGGATATCGGCACGCACACCTGGACGGAAATTCGCCCGGAAGATTTGAAATGGGCGCTCACCGATCCCGATTTGAAAAACATGAAATGTTGGGTCCACCGCCACCCGATGGGATCTTCTATCCCTGGCCCAAAGAATTGGTCGTTCACCGATCACAATACCGCTCGCAACGAACCACTCGGAGCGGCCTTTCCGCCTACTTCTGGCTGGACTTGCTCGATCGTGCTAACTCCGACCGGCTGGACTGGCCGCGTTGACGAATATGGCCCCGGCAAAGGCACCACCTACTGTGAAGTCGTCCCAAACCCGATCGCAGAAATGGCCCACGACCTGAAACTTCTGGCCTGGCGCGCAAAGGGTCGTTATGGTCGCATTGCCCAGGGGGAAGAAAGCTGGGACGATTTTGACTCTCAGGATCTCGATGAACTCGATGTTCTGGGCGACGATACCGACGACGATGACATGGATGATCTCATGCCGCTGCTTCCAATGTTCATGTAAGGAGAACAGTGAAACTAAACACCGAACGTTTCAGCGGCATCTTCCAGGTGCCGCAATTTTATCCAATCGCTGTGATCGGCGCTGGCGGAATTGGCGCAGATGTCATCATCACTGCCGGGAAGATGGGCTTTACCGAGATCGTTGTCTACGATGACGACGTGGTGGATGAAATCAACATCGCCACCCAGTTTCATAAGATTTCCGACATCGGAATTCCGAAGGTTAATGCTATTTACGAGGCAAGCAGGGAATACTCTGGAGCGATGATCTATCCATATCAGGAGCGCGTTGTCCCAGAAACGAATTTCCCCTTTCCTGTCGAAGTGGTCATCTCCGCAGTAGACAGCATCAAGGCGCGTCAGGATATTTGGAAGTCCATCCTCAATACCATTGAGGACGGAGAAGGACCGCGCTGGTACATCGATTGTCGCATGGCCGCGATGGAATTCCAGATGTACGTGATCGATCTCAACAAAACGCGCGTTATGTACGAATATGGCAACCGCCTGTTGAGCATCAGCGATGATGATGTCGAAGATCTGGTCTGTACTGAAAAGGCAACCACCTTCTGCGCCAAGCTCGCGGCTGCGCACGTCGGCGCCGAGTTGATGCACATTGTCAAGAACGAAGCGGTATCTCGCTTCCTGGTGCATAACGTCGACACGCAGTTCCTGCATATTCGAAATATGTAAATCAAAAGGGGCGCGAAAGCGCCCCTGGAGTTATTCATGTCAACCAGGGATGCTCAAAGTCTCCGCTCTCTCAGAAACCTGTATTCGATCAAAGCCATCCTGGAGATGGATAAGAAGGTGATCGTTTGTCCGCTGCCCTATCACGCTCATGTGAACCACACTCCATCTTTCAGCGTTTATTCAAACCGCGAAGGATATGAGAAATTCTTGTGTCATGGTTGTGGTACTGAAGGGGATGTGATTGATTTGATCGGCTTTATGGTTCTTGGACGAGATTACAACCCATCATCGCCCAAAGATGTAGGCCGGGCGATCGAGATGCTCATCAAAGGTTACAAGCTGTCGCCCCCGGAACTGTCTCGTCCCAAACCGAGGGGATTGTCCTACGAACTATGGAAAGCCTTTCCACTGGGCGATCAGGTGATTTCCTACGGCGGAAACAGGGGCCTGACGGCAGAGACCTTGCAAGCTTTTGGAGTTGGGCAGGCGGACAAATCCAATCTGTACGATCTGCTCAAAGGAGCCGGTCTCGACCCAGCCTGGTTGTCGTCCCAGGTTTTCATGACCATGCCCACCTTTCATCACGGCAAACTGATCGGAATAAAGCTCCGTAACATCAAAAGTTCCGGAAAGAGAAACCGCTTCTTTCAGTTCCCCGGTTCATCTCCGGGACTGTTTGGAATGGGCAATATCTACAATACGAGTGAACCTATCGTAATTGTAAAAGGCGAAATCTCCACCATGAACTTATGGCAGAGAGGACTTATTCACACTGCGGCACCGAATTGCGGCGAAGCGATGGTGGATAGCGCCTGGGGTATCTGGACAAGCTGGTCAAAGAAAGTGATCGTGATCGGAGATAACGACCCCGAACAGATCAAGAACCAACTATCCAAAGCGTACCTAAAGCGCTGCGAGACTTTTCGGGCGGATCTTCGCTTTCCCCCAGAGAAGTATCACGACGTAGATGATTGGCTGCTGGGCGATCCCGGCGCCATAGACGAAATTCAAGGCTGGCTACTATGAGGAAAAATGAAAACTGTTGATCCGTACGATAAATATCTCGATCCGCCGGACGATCCGATCTGCTCGGATTGTGATGGTTGCAAAGGAACTTTCCGCACTGATGATCTGACCAAGCTGCCCAAGAAAGATAAGTGGCTGTGCGTTGATTGTCTTGAAGAACGGGAGAATAAAGAAATTCTCAAGGACGAAAACGATGCGCTGAAAGCCGAAGTAGAACGATTGCGCAATTCGATATCGTCGAACATGCAAGCCGGATGCTCCTGCTATCTCTGTCAAAGCGCTCGTGAAGTATTGAAGGTAGCGAAATGAACAAAGATGAAGCTGCTGAAATGGATCAGATGGATGATCAACTCTCCAGTACGCGAAACACATTGAGGCGCATAACATCTGAGCGAGACGCGCTGCTTGCCAAACGCGCCGAAGCCGTAGACATATACTCGCGCATCATGGAAGAAACATGCCCGTCCGATGAATACCACTGCACTTGTGTTCCGGTGCTGCGGGAAGAGATTGAAAAGCTGAATAAATGCCTACACAGTGAAGCTGTAATGACAAACGAGATGCAGTCTAAGTATGTAGAACAAGTGCGTAAGAACGAACTACTAATGGATGGAATAGAGAAGATAAAAAATAAATCATTCCTCCCTAACTATGATTGGCAAGATTTGCTAGACGATATAAAGTCTCTGCAACTGGAGCAAACGGAATGAGCACATTGAAGATTAGCGCGAAGATGTGGGTTGAAACCTGCGCGGATTTGAAACGCATTGCCGATGAGGTAACTGCGCTAAAGGCAGAGAACGCGAAGTTATACGTTGCACTTCAGCAATACGCAGATGATAGCAGGTGGTTTTACGCAAGAACTACCGACGAATGGTTTTGGACTGATCCTAAAGGAT
This sequence comes from uncultured Anaerolineae bacterium, assembly GCA_903838415.1. GTDB lineage: Bacteria > Chloroflexota > Anaerolineae > Anaerolineales > Villigracilaceae > UBA5195. Next base: position 6,429 of record CAILYI010000100.1, read on the forward strand.
TGGTTTATGGTGGCCCAAAGGCTGCTCGTGACGCATTGGAGCCGAAGCCATGATCGACGCAGGTGGAAACTGGAGGTGTGACTTTTGCGCTAAAGATTTTGGTGAGTTTTATCATCACACGGGCAATCACGTATCCTGCCAGGATTTAGCCGAGGGACAGGCGCAAATCAAAGCGCTGAATAACATGACTGTGACGACGGCTCAATTATTAGGCCGCGTTATGGCTGACCGCGATATCGCATTTACTAACTTGGCTAAAAAAGATGCAGAGATTGAGCGATTGCGGGAGGATATTCGCCAGATGGTCAGAGAGGCCTACAAAGAAGATTGCTTTATCAGCGATGGGAGCCTGCGCTTCCTAGAAAGTATAGATCAGCGCTATGGGCGCGCCAACCATATTGCTGATACCAGCAGAAAGGTGACATCATGAAAAAACTAATAATTATCATATTCGTAGCAATAGTGCTTTGGGGGTTATTCCCCACAAGGCATAAGATGGAGATGCGGAGCTGTGACGCATCTTATCAAACAATAAATAACTGTGGTCCCTGGAGAGTCTCGTATTTCTGGGACTACGGCCCCATAGGTCAAGCCATAAGGGGATGGTAATGACCAACAAACAATCTCTTATCACGAGACCTCTTTCAGAAATAGAATGTTTTTGTGGATGTGGAAAATTCGCCAAAGTTGATAGCAAGTTCAATTCAATCGAATGTGGAAAAAGATACTTCGACATCAAGACAAGAGCAAAACGAAAAGCACAAGGTTATCCAGACGAACTAGTCGTTGGACAGCTCTCAAAAGAGGAAAGAAGGGCTTTGATTATCTCTCGATACGGAGTGGGGGTGAAGAAATAATAACTATTAAGTACGAAAAGGGTCTTGATTTCATAAAGAAAGTCAATCGGCTAATGGCAATAAATAAAATTATTTCCATTGATGGCGTAAGCGCGAGAACACTATATAAACGATTTTATTATTACGACATGAACCTGAAACTGACCTGGGATAAAACCTGGGAAAAATGTATCGTAACAATAAATTCCGGCAATACAAGGCCTGAGTGCAAGTTGAGATATTCGCACAATGCCCCTATACGCCCACAGGAAGCCCTCTAGGCTATTTTGATAACGAGAACGACTACTTATTCGCGAAATAGAATTAACGTTCTATTTCGCGAATAAACCACCAGGAGAAAAAATGGCCTCATTTTACGTTTCGTCAACGGGAGAAACGGCGTGGCGGAAAAAAGATCTTGAGGATAAGGGAATTCCTACCAATAATATAATGGATATTGAAATTCCGTCAATAACAAGCCTTGTTCAGGGCTATTACGAATTCAGAGGGCTGAAGTATCCAAGCCCGACGGAAGCTCTCCTGTTTCTGGTGTCAGAAGTAGGAGAGTTAGCCGACCAACTCGTTGCCAGGATCGACGGTTGGGTTCGAAATGATCCTAATAAACCTCGGGGAACAAACATTTTGATATTGTACGAAATCGGAGATATTCTAATGATGACCACTATGGTCATCTTTCATTTTGGAGCAGATCCCCTAGACGCTATGATATTGAAATTTGTTTCAAAAGGATGGAGTCAAGAATGATACTTGATAGCAAGCTGGCGAAAGCAAAAGTGCTGGCAAAAGAAATTCGATTGGCGCTAACGCAATACGATGGGGATGAAGTATTCAAACTCTCCAGGCGTCTGTTCACGCTGTACGACGAACTGGCGCTGATCGAAGTGACCGATATGAAGAAGTTTCGCGCATTTGGATATATGTTCAAGTGGTTGACGAATATTCAGAAACTTCATCCCGAAATTATGATGAAAACGATGCCTGCCGGCTGCCCCGGAATGCAAGGACTTGAAGAGTTCTTGCTCAACATGGAAAAAATGGGCGTGGACGCTCCGCTGGAAATCGCAACCAGTATCCATGAGATTTCGGATACTGGCTGCGCAGGTACATGAACAATTCGTCAACTTCTGCAATGGGGAAATCGAACAAGCGCTCCGCCAAACACCACTGAAGCCACTTTCTCAAAATCGAATAGCGTTTTACGGATAACTTCGGTCGCCTGGACAGGAACGAGATGTACTCACGCAGATTTTGCGTGGATATGTCATTTATCCTGAGATTTCCGACGTAGGAAATGAAATCGGCGGTCACAAAGCTAAATACCTTACGAATTCTTCGGGGTCTTATTTCTTCCAGGAATAATCCTCGTGCTTCTTTGAGTCTCATATTGCCTCCAGCGCTATTTTACTCAAAATTAGAACATTTGTACACGTTTGAATGTGACGAACTTAAGCCAATTCCTTACGGAGATGAAATGAAAGAATTATTTGAAAATTTTATTCAATGGTTGGCAGATAACACGCCGATCCTGTGCGCTGAGTGTGGCGTGCTGCACGCTGAGAAAAACATGCGCGCTGGAAAACTCACCACCGGGCAAGTCGTAAAGCTTTGCCCCAAGTGTCATCAGAAATACTTTGGAGTGAAATGGGCTCAGTAAAGCGCCAGGCTGGAAAATTAATCGTTTCAATGGAAATCAAGAAGATCATGGCTTCCAATCTTGTCTTTTACGAAGACAAAAAACTGACAGAAGGTATCTCCTTCAAAGCGGCGGTCGCCAATCTTCTATTGAAGCTGGCGAATGACGCAGTTCCCTCCTTGGAAGGAAAGACGGGCTACGAGAAGTCGTCCATTGACTTATCCGAGGACGAAAAGAGCATCGTGGTAATCTTTGAATAGCTTGTAACAATTATGCTACAATTGGAAGATATGAAATCAAAAGACCCGGTCATTCTATTGCTGGAACAGGTTCGAAAGACGAACGATCGCGGTATGAATGCGGTAATCCCTGTCCGTTCTTTTGTGGAACTGGAAAGTTTCGGATATGTGACGGGAACCAGCAGTTCAGTTCAATTAACCACGAGCGGACGAAAGACGCTCATGGAAAGCGAGAAGTAGAAAGCTCGCCGATTAGCAAAAGCCCCTCACGGGGCTTTTTGTTTGAGGTGACATGAAAACGCTGCACGAAGTTCGCATGATCGCATCTTTGGCGACAAAGGATGACAAGACCAAAGTAATTGTGCGTCTGTCCGTCAAAGATCTCGAGTTGGCAATGGCTTTCTCGAAACAGAACGTTGGCCCAGGTTCAGATGAGCTCACTCACGCTGGCGTGAAGGATTTCGTTGATACCTGGAAGAAATATGCTCGTGCGCGGAAATTCATTTTTCGAGACGAGACAGTGAGGTAAGCATGCAGTTTCAAGAGTATGTTTCAAAGTATCGCGGCAAGAAAGTTCCCGCTGATATTCAAGAGCGCTGGAAGACGCGCATCCTTTCATCCAATCTGGACAAGCTGGGCGAGGAAGGTGCGCAGATTTATCTGGATATGTATGGAAAAAGCATTGGGGCGCCCAAGTGCGTTCTGCTCGCAATCCAGGCGGAGAATTCAGGCTGCTCGAATATGGCAATTGGCTTTTGGAAGAAAGCCGCCGAACTCGAAGCCGTTCACGTTATCTGGCCCGGAGAGAGTGAAATTCAAGACGACACAATTCCTACGCCGGAAATCGTCCGGTCGGACGAGAATGTCCCTGACTTCGGCGCCATGCAACCCGGCTATATCGCCCCCATGCAGCCGGTGGACGGCAAACAACCACGAGAATACTATATCCAGTCTCCATATTACTGGGGTCAGCCCAAGCGCGATGGCAACAAGCTGATCGTGTTCGCCACTGCGAACAAAGTCTGGTATCAGTCGCGCACCATGAAACTGCGGGCATCTCCCTTGATGGACGTCGAAATGAAGCGCCTGGCGTCCCTGCATGGCTCTTTCATCGCCGAAGGTGAAATCTACTACGCGGACATCGACGGCAAAGAACATCGCACTGCGGCCCAGGCCAATACTTACAATATGGATCACGGTTCCAGCGAATTGCCGAAGCTGCGCTTTATGTCTTTCTCCTGCCTGTTCTACGGTGGGGACGACCTGCGCGACGCCACCTACGCGGATCGCATTCGCTACAACGAGATCATCTTTCCGAAATCTGGAATGTTCTACGCGGCCCCTACCTGCAAAACAGTCGAAGACAAGAAGAAACTGGCTACTGCGCAAAAGCTCGAAGGACGTGAAGGAGAAATCTGGTTCTGCTGGGATCTGGCCTACGAGGCCGGCAAGCATACCAGTGATCTCTTTATCCGCACCAAGTACCTGCTGGAACTGAACGCGCTCGTTACTGCGCTGACCCCAACTACTGCCCAGGGACGCTTATTTGGCGCGATTGAGATTTCTGATCTATACGGTAATCCGATCGGGAACATCGGCACCGGCTTTGATCGCGGAACTCAGCAGAAGATCGTTGAGCGCTTCAAGAGTGGCCGGTTGGTCGTCCCAGTAGTTTGCCAGGGCATGACCGAATATGGACAGTGTTTCTTGCCTCGTTTGTCAAAAGAGTTTGCGTAACAAAAATGCCCGCTGGTTAGCCAGTGGGCATTTCTTATGTAGGGTGAAGGGCAGTGCGACTCTACCACCCTCGCCGTGACGTAAGCGTGACGGGAGAGGCCCATTTTGCTTCAAAAAGGGCCCAATCCGCCAACGGGGGATATTATCGGGCGGACTAAAGGCTTATACAGGATTATAGAAAGGACTTGGAAACAAGTATCCTGGGAAAATCTCGCTATATTCCTAATCAAATGGAATGAACTTTACTGTCAAATTCCTTCGTCGGAAAAGAGGTTTATGTGTTTTCTTACTACGGATCGAAATCGAAAATAGCTAAATATTATCCAGCCCCTAACCATCTTACGATCGTTGAACCATTTGCCGGCAGTGCCCGCTACTCGCTTCGATGGTTCTGGTTCGATGTCACTCTCATTGAGAAAGACGAGAAGGTCTTTGCCGTCTGGGACTTTCTGCAGAAAGCATCGCCCAGGGATATTCTGAGTTTGCCCGATGTCGAGAATGGCGTCCCATTGAATTCTCTTCCCAACTGGCAGCAAATGTCGGACGGGGAGAGGTATTTGATCGGCTTCTGCTCGAACGGTGGGTCGTCCCAGCCTAAGAACGTCTCCGGGCGCCACAACTTCAACTCATGGAACCGTGACAAGAAGCGCATCTCCGAAAGTTTACACAAGATCCGCCACTGGAATATCATTCAAGGAGATTACGAAGTCGCCCCAGATATTGACGGGACCTGGTTCATCGATCCCCCCTATCAGATTAAAGGCAAATGGTACAAGCATCACGAGATTGATTATCCAGCTTTAGCGGCGTGGAGCAAATCCCGTAAAGGACAGGTGATGGTCTGCGAGAACGAAGGCGCCGATTGGCTACCGTTCGTCCATTTACGTGATATTCCCTTTACTCATTTCAAAAGCCAAAGTGACTTACGTCGCAAGACTTCTGAGGCTGTTTACTACAAGGAGTAGATGATGTTTATCGGCGGGATGGGCAACTATCCCGCCGAACATAAATGCGCAACATGCCTTTTGTTTTCAATGCTATAAAAGGTTTGAAATTTTCACCTGATAAGGTTTGCTATGTCCACTGGAGACTGGGAAACATGACTACCTCAGTGAATTTATGGACGCGATAATCCTTTGAACAATATTCGACTTTGAATACGAAGGCTCCGGGACTGACATCCAACCAATCAATTACGACACTTGAGCCTTCTATAGCATCTACTTGATTGGCGTTAACTGATATCCTTTGGCTATCCCCTGGATACAGAATTATATTTGCGCCACTAAAAACAACACCAAATCTCTCATTCTCCGCATTAACAGTATCAACACAAGCAGAAATTATTTCTGCTGTGTTCTTGCCAAAATTTGTTAATTCAACCGAAATTTCTACTAAATTATTTTTGCCTGATACGGTTTTAGGAATAGACAGTTTTATGAATGGTCTGTTTGAATTTACGTACGACAAATAACTAATAATCAATGCGCCAATTGAAATGGAAAGACCAATTATAGATACGATTAGGCTTGGATTATTGATGATATTTCCCATTGATGTTGTTATCCCTTAGCAAAATGCCCAGCCAGGTATGGTTTGCACTTTCCAAGAAAAGACCTTAGGCTGGATTGAATTCTTGTGAAAAGGCATATTTGGATAATCTGGAAAATCTCGTTACATTCTTGCCCACTGCATCCTGGAATTTATCAGGAACATTTGTCCATTATACCCACATCCTATTTCCGACGTCGGAAATAGTTATCGCTGAGACAACGCGCCCCCATGTTCATCGCATTTATTATAAATAAAGACTACTCCCTAATATACAGATTTTGAAATTTCCGCACGTCAAGCACATAGGAATTCAACGCATTTCCTAACGAGTCCCCAACCCTCCGTTTGTAAGTATGCAGATGGGTTTGCTGATTTTCGATTATTTCTTGAAGGTACGAAAAATCGACTCGCCAAATTCCAGTCATCGGTTTTACTGTATACACAATATCTCGAATAGATTTGCTTATTTCCGTCCAGTTAAGCCAATAATATATGACGATTGAAGGATATTTTTCTTTATAACTCAAAAAATCTTTTTTGTTAAATGTTACAGCGTATTGATTTGGAATTTTATAGAGAACGTACGATTTAAAAAAAGGTGTTTGTTGACATTTTAAGTCGGCCAATTCTCCATTTACTAATAAATCAGGAGCATAAGGGTTAGTTTGTTTTTCGGGATTTATGATTGCTTCAATATTTAATCGTGGGGCAACTTCTTCTACAAACGCATCTTCTTGTTTTCTCCATTCTATAACCCACCACCCTTTATCTTCGGTGTTGTGCATTAGAGTAGTCCTTTATCAAAGTTTTCTGGCGGTTCCATGCCTAGGAATTCTCTATATATTCGGGACTTATACTCAACGCCAATTTCGTTCACCGCCGTAATAAATGCTTGATAGGTTCCCAATCCGCCAATTTTTTCCCAGAATTCATCCCCGATTAATACAACAGCGTCATGTTTCATATCAAACCAGCGGGCAGGAAAACTCCAGGAATAATTTTCTCTTTTGCCATATGGATTATAAGGAAGAGCGTAATAAGCACCGTCAATTTGGCAAGGCTCCATAGAATATAACTTCAAAATCTTTTCTTTAGATACTTTGGTTTGGTCAGAATTCGGAAGTGGGGCTTTTAATTCAAATGAATATTTTTTTTGATTGATTGTATCCTCTGCGTACACATCGCATATAACCTGAACCGGAATATCTTCACCACCACCTGCCAGGACATATTTTAATTCACTATCCCAATCGGGTTTCATTTTTTTATGTCCATCTTGAGCATGTTCTAACCAATTTAAAACTTCGGTTATCCTTCTCAATCTCTCAGATTTCACCTTTCCTACGATAGTGTAACCAGTTTTCCCGGAGCCCAGACCTTCTTCAGCCGCCACTACCGCCAATTTTTCCCAAACGCTACCAAAGGGCGTTACAAACCTTCTTTCAAAATGACTACCTTTGAAAATTTCATCTGGGACTAATGCAGCGTAGAGAGGTTTTTTTGCCTTATGCTCTTCGGGTATAAAAGGATCTTTTGAAAGTACATTATCCATAACTCTATCCATCATGGTTTTTATGACAGACTGGATCGCTTTTTTCATTTTTACATTTTCTGACATGGTGTCACCTCAAAGGCTTTATGGTTTTTTCCATATAAAAATGGATTCAAAAAATTCTCCGGATCTTCTTCCGGTACGTCTGTTGACGTGTCGTTGAACAATGGCCTCAACTTCAATCCCTAACTCGTCACCAATTGCGGGATACAAATTTGCTTTATCACCGGCTACAACTATTAACCGCCCTCCGCTTGGCATCGCTTCTAATGAATTGCGAAAAACTTGTGTAATACCTTTTTTGTAATCGAACATCGCCTTTTGCCCAGAGCCATTAGAAGCTGGCCCAATTTCCAAACCACGATTGTCATCTAAGCCCAATAAGTGATATGCATATTCGTGTTGCGCGTGATAGTCAATCAACCCAACATACGGAGGTGATGTAATAACCCCATTGATAGGCGGATATTTGGTATAACGGGAGTCAGCATGCAATAAACTAACTGATGCGTCTGTCCTAATTTGGTCATATTCTTTGATGCGTTTAATTGTATCGGCACTATACCGTTTTAAGAATTTCAATGAACTTGTTGTCGGTGTACAAGTCCGACTATGTTTGTAACAAAAATATGGTTCTATTTGGGGTTTCTTTGGAAAATCAAGATCAAAATGAGTCGTTAATCGCGCCGATCTCGCAGACCGAGACAGAATGACTTTTAGTACATCGGGATATTCATAATTTCCATTATTTATTATTTCCAAATACGTCAATAATTGGTTTAATGCTTGAGGCGCAAACCAAGTTTTAAGATATTCATCGTTTGATATATTTATACTTGCTTGCGATGAGTGCCATAATGGAATTTGTTTTGTTTCGTTTTCAGAACCTGTTAAAAGAGATGTTTTTTCTAATACATCGTTGATTTCTTTGTTCAAAATCAGAAGATTGTATTTCGCAGTTTTTACTTTTCCGAGCAATATGTTGAATGCTGAAATATCATAACCAACGGAATTAATTCCAAGTTCGTTCGCCTGAACCAAGGTTGTGCTTGAACCAGCAAAAGGATCGAGTACTGTTTCGCCCGGTCTAAAATATTTACGCAGAAATATTTCCACTAATTGTGGAATATATTTGCCTAAATATGGATGGAGACGATGTACATGCTTTGTTCTTTCTCTTTCAGGAAGATCTCTTTCTCTCCAGTTTAGGTTTAATCCTTCCAGAGGTACACTTGTCGTAACATTTCTTGCTATTGTGGGTTCGTCTGTCCCTGAATAAATAATCACCCGTTTTTCTTCGCTGGTTTGGAAAGATGTGTCCATGTATTTACAATTTCCCTTTTGAATAATATCAGACTACATTATATGTCAAAATTTATAATGATATGAGTACAAATAACCTATTTCCGACGTCGGAAATCACCTTTGCCCCTTCATTATTGGTCCCATTGTTTTTTGAATTAGGAGTAACATTAACCAACAATGATCTCCGATTTCTTGATAATCGTGAGATCGATTTACAGGAAAGGTCAAATCAATAAATGCTCGCCATGTCCTGGCGGTTTTGGTCAGGGAATGAAGATTATTTCCAGATTTTCCGACGTCGGAAATTCTTGCGAACCCCCCTTCACTTCTGGTCCCACAGCCATTGAATTGTCCCAGGGGGTTCGCAAAGAACATCAGCACCTTAATAATTCACAAAATGGCATTGTGTTTATGCAAATAGGTAGTAATATTATGCAAGGTTGACCGCCGATTTCTTGATAATCGCAAGCTCAATTTACAGGAAAAAAGTGCGGTCAAAAACAATAAATGCCCGCAAGGGCATTAAGACACTGCCGTGTGGACACAGCTACCACGCGGCGGTGTATGGTCAAAAACAATAAATGCCCGCAAGGGCATTAAGACTCAACTTTACTTTTTGGAAAAATCTTACGAATGAAAGGTCAAAAACAATAAATGCCCGCGAGGGCATTAAGACAAAACTTGCGCGATGCGTGGTCGGCTTCGCCAATTTCGGTCAAAAACAATAAATGCCCGCGAGGGCATTAAGACTTTGGGAAAAGTTTGTCAATCTCGTTCCCGATGTGTCAAAAACATCAAATGTCCTCACGGGTACTATGACTGAAATTGGTCAATGTCGTCCCAGACCTTCTTGAACCACAAGGCGACGTCTTAGGGAAATGCCGCAACCAAAAAGCCTCTCATCACGAGAGGCTTTTTTGGTTCCAATTCTAGAGTTTCCAGTTGTCGACCGGGCTGGCTTTGCGATGGGCGCGTTCGTCGGAAAGATTACTGTATTAGGACCACCATATCTCCGGGAAATGTAATTAGTGATGGAAATTTAGTATAATTAATCAGCATACTCTTGGTTATTGGCTAACTACAGAGCACTTACCTTATCATTCGAATATGTCAACCGCACCACCACTTACTAAGAAATAAACCATAGTAAGAGGCCCGCAGTCAGCCCGGCTAGCGCGCTTGCATGGGGTGCAAGAGGCCCTGAGTTCAAATCTCAGCGCCCCGACTGAATAAAGCAATACCAATGTTTTCGTAAAGTAAGAGGTCTGCAGTTGTCTACTCCGAAAGGAGCAGCAATAACTGTGGACCTTTTACTTTAGGTTTTTGGCGAGCGTTCGTCCGTTTTTTCAACCTTGGGGATGGTTGTTTCAACAGTTACGCACGCGGTCTATTGTTCTGCTCGCTCAAGACAGGTTGAAGCAAGTGCAGGCTTTTTGGCTCTCCGTTCTTCAGGTGGTAAAATAACAACTGGAAGGCTCCCTGAATTCTCCTGGTGCTGAGAATGTACTCCGCGAGGAACTGACAGTATGCCGCCGGTCTTGCTGTTTGGTCAACTTGGACAGTGGGATGGGCGGAAAAGGGAAAAAAGATGAGACCTACACTATTTATCGGTTTTTTGATCGTCACGCTGCTAACCGCCGCCAGGGGGGGGGGGGGGGGGGGGGGGGGGGGGGGGGGGGGGGGGGGGGGGGGGGGGGGGGGGGGGGGGGGGGGGGGGGGGGGGGGGGGGGGGGGGGG
>CAILYI010000101.1 GCA_903838415.1 uncultured Anaerolineae bacterium
CTTATTTTTTGAGTTGCATTATCTCTTCCCGACTTGTTGCGTTATCCCTGATCTGGAAATATTCTGGAAATGGTCACACTATTGGATTGAGAATTGGAAGAATATTTACGTTTCTTGCATGGATTGTAACTATCCCATTCTCGGTATGTTTAGCTCTGCAGGCGTGTTGGGGTTTCTAGGAAATCAGGGATTTGAAAAGGCGGTGGTCTCATACAGGTTGTTTTTAGGGCTTATAGATGGATTGACAGTATTGTTACTTTTCGGGCTCCTAAAGATGTTCCAAGTTGGGAGACCAGCTTTATGGGCAGGAATTCTTGGAATTTCGGTATCTTCCTGGAGCGGGACCGTATGGGGGCAGATTGACGGTATCAGCCAGCTTTTGATTCTATTAACGTTGACATGGATGGTTGGGGCGAATCTTAAAAACCAGTCACTACTGAAAAATTTCCGCATCTACATTGTTGTGAGTGCCATTTTGCTGGCCTGTCTCCTGCTCATCAAACAATTGACTTTATTTAGTGTGTTTTCTCTTGGATTGCTGCTAGCTGCCAATATTGGATTCCAGTCTCGAAGCTGGAAGCAATTTGCTTTAAATTCAAGCCTGGCTTTCGCCGTCTTCTTGGGAATTATTTTATTTTCGGACTTGTTTCTACGTTTGCCTGCACCTTATTTCTCCCATCTGCAGTACATCTGGGAGATTGGAAGCAACCACGGTGATTTCATTTCTGGGAATGGCTTCAACATTTGGATGTTTTTGGGACGAAATATGTTTAGCGCCTCGTCCCTGCCCCTTGCCGGTTTGAACCCGATTTTTTCACCTTACAGGATTGGCAATGCCCTGTTTGCGCTCTATGTCGCCGTCATTACGCTTTCCCTTTTCTTCTTTTTGAAGCGCCATTTCCTGACAGGTCAGCGTTTTTTGACCCCGGAAGCCTTACTCAGTTTTATCTTCTATCTGGCGCTGGTTAATTTGAGTTTCAATATTTTTCTTACTGGAACCCATGAACGTTACTTGATGCACTTCTATCCGTTTATTATCGTAGCCTGGCTGGGTTTGAAGTCATATAGTCCACATTTTTCTAATGAAATATTTGCCTTGATTTTATTTGGTGCGAACTTGTATGGATTTTTCGCAGTTCCGCATAACTTGCTATGCAAGGTTGGGTGGGAGATTCGCCCAACGCTGCTCCAGTTTGGCAAGTTGAACGCTGGACTGTTTAGCAGAACGAGTGTGCATTCTGAAACGATCACGGTGTTGGCGAATTCGCTGTTGTTCTTCCTTGAAATCTTTGAGATCAACGTGGTTGAGAGCCCGGATTGTAGCTTGCAAAGTAGCTGGGCGATGGAGTAATTCCCAAGCCCCACAACGCTGAATAATGCGATGGGTCAATCCTTTTTGCCCAGTCGTTCGCAACAAACGTCGATTGAGATCACGAAAGTCGCTTTCTCTTGCGTTGTTGGTGCGAGGTAATTGGGGTAAATCGTAGCAGTGAAATAACCCGGAAGCATAGCTGAAGGTGGTTTTCAGGATAGTTTGGAAGAACGGTTGTAAGTCAGGGTGTTGGTTGCTGATGATTTCAAGTTCTACAAGATAATTAAGCATATCTTCCTGAACTTGCTCAGATGAGCGCAACGGTTTTCCTGTTGGATCTAGCAAGTCTGCGATGTGTGCAAGCCAATCAGCTGCTTGGCGCAGAAGTAAGTACTTGGTTTGA
>CAILYI010000102.1 GCA_903838415.1 uncultured Anaerolineae bacterium
GCGATGGCTTCAATCAGGCGCTGAAAATTTACTGCGCCTGCGCGCTGTGGCCGACAATGAAGATTGGGACGCATACTCTTCTTATCGCAGAGAACAACGTCAACTCCGTTTATACGGCCAACCTGCATCCAATGCGAAACCCCTTGAAGCCCAAGCCATAAATTCTCAGCCTGTTCTCAAAGCGTTTGTCTCAACTGGCTACGCTAAGTATTGCCAGTTACCTTTGGCTGTTTGATCGTCTTATAACTCATTGGAAACACACCCAAATGAAATCCATAAGGAGAAGCAACCATGTCTACCGCCCCGAAAGCTGAAACTCTTCAAATTGCTGAAATGGCTACCTATCAAGATGGTTCCGTCGTCAGCCGCCAGATCACCAAGGCCGAAGCTGGCAACGTTACCCTGTTTGCCTTCGATGCCGGTCAGGAATTGAGCGAGCACACCGCGCCGTTCGATGCGCTGGTGCATATCCTGGATGGACAGGCCGAAGTTTACATCTCTGGTCAGCCCTTCCAGTTGAATACAGGTCAGGCTATCATCCTGCCTGCCGGACAACCGCATGCGCTCAAAGCGCAGCAGAAGTTCAAAATGCTGCTAACGATGATCCGCGCATAAAAGAAACGGCCCGCGACTTTGAACGTCGCGGGCCGTTTCTTTTCAGTTAAGCGCTCAACCTGACGGGTTTGCTCCGTATCAGTTTTATGGAAAGAAAAATGGGGATGAGCGACAAGCCCGCGCCAAGTACCGCGACAAGGGCATAGCCCAAAGCTGAGAAAATGATCCCGGAAGTGAGACTCCCCGTCGCCGATGCGAGGCCGACGAGCAGATCATTCGTCCCTTGAGTCCGCGCCCGTTCCGCCGGGGAGAGTTGATCCGCCAAAAGGGCCGAACCGCCCACGAAACAGAAGTTCCAGCCCAGGCCGAGCAGAAAGAGGGAAACTGCCAGCGGCAGCACGTCCGGTGAAAGCGGTGCGGTGATGCACGAGAGCAGGAGAACGGCCGCTCCCGTCAAAATGACCTGAGCGCGCCCCCAGGTATCGGAAAGTCGTCCAGAGATCACCGAAAAAGCATACATTCCAAAGGTGTGCGCCGAAATGACCGTGGAAATATCGGTCAGCATGTGATTGTGGTCTTTCATGTGCAGCGATGTGATGACCATCACTGCCACCATGACCACCTGGCCGAGCACCATCGCCATCAGCGCGGTAAAGGCGGCCGGTTGGCGCAGAATCGTCCAAATGGGGCGGACTGTATCGACCGGGTTGGCCTCAGGGTAGAGTTTCGCCACCTCGCGGCCAACGTCACGCGGATCGGGGCGTAACGCCACGAAAATGAGCAGCGCTGCCAGCGCAAATAAGCCCAGGCTGACGACGTACGCCCCGGACAGTTCATCCATGCCGAAGGTTTTGACAATTGTTCCCGCCGGGCCGACGATCAATGGCCCAAAGACCGAGCCGAACGTCCCGCCCAGCACCACGTTGGAGATGGCCGCGCCGCGTTTTTCGGGCGGATTGACTTCGGCGGCGGCGAAACGACCCAGCACAATTGCGGCGTTGGCGACGCCCATCAGCAACATGCCGGTCAGAAAACCGACCAGCCAGCCGTTATCAATGGAGACGACCACCAGCCCTGTCCCGGCGACGCCAATTGTCAAACCGAGAGCAATTCCGTTGCGCCGCCCAATCAAGTCCATTAGATAGCCCCAGGCGGAAGCCGCAAAAGCTCCACCCAGCAAATAGACGGCTGAAGGCACCCCGGCCCAGGCTGACCCACCGCCCAATTTTGCGCCGAGAATGGAATTGAGCGTAGCCGCCGCGATGAAACCTGCCGATGCCAGGCTTTGCGCCAGGAAAAGGATCAGCGTGGTTCTGCGGGCAATTCGTGAGAAGTCAGTCATGGAGCCTCCGAGGTTGGAATTGGCCAATTATACGGCACAAATCCCGAGGCCTGAACCGGCTAAATTTGCAGCACGCCGGTCAGCACTTTTACGGCTGGTCCGCCCACTTTGACCGTTTCAATGTCTTCGCGCGCGCCGATAATTTCTACCTGTGCCCGGCCGGGACGCCCCATCCAATGTCCCTGTTCAGCGATAAAGGTGGGAGTATCGATCAGGTTATAGTGCCACAAATAGGCCGCCATGCCGCCGGTGGCGGATCCAGTAAACGGGTCTTCCATCGTATCCAGATGACGGGCAAACGTGGCGCCCACTTCCACGCCCTGCAGGCAGAACAGGTGCGGGCTGAAGAAATCGCCGCTCGCGTGTAACGCGGAATATTTTGGGATGTCCAATTGGGCGCGGCGCAGGGCAGCGTGGCCTTTTAACGGGATCATGATTTGGGGCGTGCCGGTGCTGACAGTCTGGATCACGGCTCCGGGGAGCAGGTCGCTGGAATCCAGGCCGAATGCCGGTAAAACCTCGTTGGGAGAATATTTCCGCAAAAACTGCGGTTTGCGCTGTGACATGACGATTCGTTCCACGCTGTTGTTTTGGGCGAAAATCTCCACGTCGATCGGACCGTCGCGCAATTCCAATGGAATGACGCGGTAGTCATCCACCAGCAGACGCCCGGATTCGACCAGCGCGAAAACCGTGGCGATGGTGGGGTGACCGGCGAGCGGAATTTCCTCGGATGGGGTGAAATAGCGCGCTCGAAAGTGTCCATCCGTTTTTTGCCAGACAAATGCCGTTTCAGACAGATTCATTTCCCTGGCAATCGCCAACAACGTGGCGTCAGCCAGGTTCGGGCAGTCAAATACGATGGCGCAAGGATTGCCGCGCAGTGCCTGGGTGGTAAAGGCATCCACTTGCATGAACGGATAAGTAGGCATTTTTACTCCTCGTAAGTGAATAATTCGTCATCGGGTGCGGGAGCACCGCTCCCCACCCGGATGGAGGTTCTTTCGGCAGCCATCCGGCAGACCAGGTAGGCCTTGACGTCATGGTTGCAGTAAGCCGATTCACCGCCGCTATGTGAGTATAACATTCGAAAAATCAATGGCAAGGCTGTGACGGATTTTTGAATAGCTTTCATAAAGCGCGCCGTTCGCGCCATGCGCGTTTCGTTCCACGCGCGGCTTTCGGCGCTGGTCTGCTCCTGCGCGCCGATTGGCAGAGACAGGTCTCGGATGACATTCGTCTGGAACAGATAGCCGCCCGCCTCGGCGGCCAGGCTGGACGCGGCGACCTGGTCACCGGCATATTCGATCTTTTCAACGCTGACCTGCCCGTCTTTTTGGGCGACCGATGTCAACGAATAGCCGCCCTGAAAAGGCCCGAGCAGTTTTGCCAGCTTTTCACGCGAAAAACTGGTGCCGAGATACAAGCTGAGCCAGGCCAGTGTATTGGGCAAAATCGCATACTCAAAATCGACAGGTTTGACGTGCAAAGTGTCGATCGCCTGGACATAATCGCGGCCCTGCCAACCGAAAGTTGGGCCGGGCAGCAGGTCAGGATAGATAAATCCGGTGGAGATGCGGCCCTGCGCTGCCCGGAACGAGAACAGCCGCAGCTGGTCAAAGCGCTGCCCCGGACAGGTTTCCAGGTCTTCTTCCGTGTGCCACAAAATGACGGCGCCATCACGCTCACGGATAACGCCGGTCTGGCAGCCCACTTCATCCTCCTGCAGAAAGGTTGCCAGGTCGTTGGCGGAGACAGAGAACTGATCCACGTTGTCTGGCAGCAAGGGATGGCGAAAATCCGCCAATTGAGCGCCAGCCGCCCAGGCGGAAAGACAGGCGGAATATTGCCTGAGTGCCGTTTTGACGGTTTCATCCAGCCCAGGGAGCTGCGATTTGGTCTGCAAGGCCGCGCGATACTTGCACGCCCGGCGGATTTGCCCGATCACCTGCGCCGTTTCACCCAGCGCATCCAACCGGCCAGACAAAATCTTGTGGATTTGGGCGCGGGCGTTTTGTCCGAGCCGGTGATGAGCTTGGGCAGAATCGTCCCCGGAATAGTCAAGGTGAATGATGGGGCCAAGCTGATGCTTGAATTGCTGGATCAATTCCCGTTCGCTGGGTGTCATGGCAAGTCCCTTCTGTGAATATTTTACTCTTCCTGTGAAACACAAAACAGGCCGGGGAATGTTATCCGGGCCTGTTTTGTGAGAAAAAACGAGCTGGCTATTTCAGCGCTTCGCGGAAATCATAAATTCCATCGCGAAAGGCCCATTTTTGTGCGCAGCCGGGGCATGACAGGTGATCGCCGTGATCCTGCAAAGGCTGCGCGCCACATTCCGGGCAGCGGAAAAGGGATAAAACAGTCTCTGGTGCGGGAAGTGCCTGGGAGCTTGGCGAGGTGACGGCCCGCAAAAATACACTCGGGCTGACTTGAAACAGCGCCCCGGTCGGTTGGATCAGACCGTCAAGGCCGGCCAGAAAACCGGCGGGCAAAAGTCGTTTTAACGCGCCGATGCGGAAGTGGGAAACCGTCAGCGTTTTTTCGATGCTGAAGCCGAGTTCGGCCAGCCACTGGCGAATGGCGTGTGGATGAAAGTCAAAATTCAGGGCGGCGAATTCAACCGGTTCCAACGTGAAGGGGCTCCAGCTTTGTTTGCCGAGCCAGTAGCGCAGAATCGCTTTCAGGTTGAGCTTATTGGCATATTCCAGGATGAAGGTCGCGCCGGGGGTGAGAACCTGCCGCACCTGAGTCAGCGCTTTGGGAGCTTCCGCCATGTGATGCAGCGTGCGGATCATGGTGGCGCCGTCAAACAGGGCGTCGATAAAGGGCAGCTTGTAAATATCAGCAGCGACGTAAATGTAACGGGGCGAATCGCCCAATCGCGCGCGTGCCTGCTGAAGCTGGGTGCGTGAATAGTCGAGCAGCACGATGCGTTCGTAGCCGGTATAGCGAGGCGTATTTCGACCGGCGCCAGCGCCCAATTCCAGCAGGAGCTTTCCGCGCGCGGGTAAGAGTCGTTTTAAGGCAATCGCCTCGGCGCGGTCTTCGTATTGACGGCCGCCTTGATCCCAGAAGGATGTCTGGTAGTCGGAGCCTTCGTAATCGCAAACGGGGGGAGTAGTCATTCGTCAGCCAGTCTCCAGTCGGTTAGTCTGTCAGTTGTTTATCAAAAAAATCGGATAGCCGGGCTATTTTACCCGACTATCCGACCAAAAAGCTAACTGACCAGGCGACTATCTGCCAATGGCGCGGTAGGTGAAGCCGAGCGATCTCATCACGGCCGGATCGTAGATGTTGCGGCCATCATAAATGACCGGGGTTTTGAGCAGTCCCTTCACTTTTTCAAGGTCGAGCTGCTTGAACTCGTTCCACTCGGTCACGATCATCAAGGCGTCGCAGCCTTCAGCCAGGGTGTAGGGATCGTCGAACATCTCAACCGCTGGAAGAATGCCACGGGCGACATCCATGGCAACCGGATCATAGCCGCGGACGATGGCTCCGGCGACGTTGAGTTCCTGGGCGATGTCGATGGCCGGGGCATCGCGCATGTCGTCGGTGTTGGGCTTGAAGGCCAGTCCGAGCAGGCCGATGGTCTTGCCCTTGAGATCGCCGCCCACCATGAGCTGGGTGTGCTCAACCGCGGTCTTGCGGCGTTCATAGTTGACTTCCATTACGGTGTTCAGAATGCGCGGGTCGAGACCGGCTTCCTCAGCCATATAGGCCAGCGCCAGCACGTCCTTGGGGAAGCAGGAGCCGCCCCAGCCGAGACCGGCATCCAGGAAATGACGGCCAATGCGGGCGTCGTAGCCCATGCCAGCGGCCACTTCTTTCACATCGGCGCCGAGCGCTTCACAGATGTTGGCGATTTCATTGATAAAGGAGATTTTGGTCGCCAGAAACGCGTTAGAGGCGTACTTGATCATTTCAGCGGTGCGCAGATCCGTGATGACGATGGGAGCGCGCAGCGGCAGGTGTAATTGGGCGACCTTGTTGGCGGCGTCCTTGTCGGTTGAGCCGAGCACGGTGCGATGCGGCTGGGAGAAATCACCAATGGCCGAACCTTCGCGCAAAAATTCCGGGCAGGAAACAACCGAGAAGGGGATCGGTTCGGGCTGGGAGCGCTTGACAATATCTGCCACCCAGTCACCGGTGCCGACCGGCACCGTCGATTTGTTGATGATGACGAGTGGCGCCGTCATATTCTCTGCGATCGATTTCGCGGCGGCGGCTACGTACTGCAAATCAGCTTCGCCATTCACGCCCGAAGGAGTGCCGACCGCGATAAAGGCAAATTCGGTGCCCTTGACGGCCTCGGCATAGTCGGTGGTGAAGGAAAGACGCCCGGCGTGCACATTGCGCATGACCAATTCTTCCAGGCCGGGTTCGTAGATGGGCATGATGCCTTTTTTCAGGTTGGCAACACGCTGTTCGTTGACATCAAGTGCGATGACACGGTTTCCAAGATCGGCAAAACAGGCACCCGTGACAATGCCAACATAGCCAACGCCGATGACGCAAATTTGTTTCATTAGATATCCTCACTGAATTAAATATTTGAAAGTGAAATTGGGTGAAATATACCAGAAAATCGGCGGAAAATACCCGTAATTATTGTGACGAAAATCACAAAACCGTCTCCCCGAAGCCTTTATCACTACGCAATTAAGCGGAGATCAATCCGAAAATTTTCGCCGCCGCAAGAAAGCCAAAAAGCAGCAGCACCAACGCGGCGCCGAGCAGTTGATCCTGTGCCCCGCGTTCGTCAATTACCTTGAGGCTGGGATAACCACCCTCCAGGCCCAGCTTGGGGCCGCCAAACCAGGTGAAAATCAGCCCGGCAATCAAGCCGCCCAGGTGACCCCAATTGTCGATGCCCGGTGATAGCCCAATAAACAGGTTGATCGCCGCAACGGTGATTACATTTTGCAGGGCGCGGCGTGCGCCAGCCCCGAACATTTTTCGGTTCTGATAGAAAAAAACCATCTGCGCGCCGAGCAGGCCAAAGATGGAGGTCGAAGCGCCGAGTGACGGGTTGGGGGAAAGCATAAACGAAAAGACGTTCCCGCCAAATGAGCCGAGCACATACAGTAGCAGGAAACGCCAATTCCCAAAGCGCCGTTCCAGCCCGGAGCCGATCACCACCAGCGCATACATATTGAAGCCGATATGCAGAATGGAACCGTGCAGGAACATGGGCGTCAACAGCCGCCAGAGTTGGCCGGCCATAATATATTGGTTAACTTTCATCCCCAGCGCAGCGGGCAGGTCAACGTGAAACAAGGCGTTAGTGCCCATCTGGAGCAGGTAAATCGCCACCGTCAGCGCCACCAAAACGTAGGTAACGATCGGGCTGACGAGTTTATCTTCAATAACGGGAGCCGGTAGCGGGGCGGGCGGTTGGGAATAGCTGGAAGTCGGTTCGGTTGAATCGTTCACAAAGTCACTTTTCTCTGTTGCACGCGATGATGCTCAGCAACCATGATGGCGAGAATATTATCCACGGTTTCATCAAGGTGCGACTGGCGGTTAATCACGGCATAATCAAATTCGCTGGCGCGCTTCAATTCCTGGCGGGCGGTTGCAATTCGCAGTTTCAGGCCCTCGGGCGTTTCCGTTTGACGGGCCAGCAGGCGCTCCACCATGGCTTCTTCGCTTTCGGTGGTTAGAAAAATCAGCACCGCGTTGGGGATCAGTTTGCGAATGGTGGCTGCGCCCTGCACATCGATGCGCATGATGACATCCTTGCCGCTGGCAAGCGCGTCACGCACCTGCTGTTTCGGAATGCCCTTATAGTCATTGTAGACAATGGCATATTCCAAAAGCTCATTGGCTTCAATCATGCGGGCAAATTCATCACTACCGACAAAGAAATAGTCCCGCCCGTTAATTTCTGTGGCGCGCATGGGACGGGTGGTGGCGGTCACAACGAAATGAAAAGGAGCGCCTCGTTCCTGCATGCGCGTGAGAACAGAGTCTTTGCCCACGCCAGAAGGTCCAGACAGCACAATCAATAAAGGTTCAGGTTTGATAATCTTGAAATCGGGATCAGTCATGCTTCTATTTTACTCGACCCTGTGTCATTACGAGAACCTGGTTGCGCGGCGGCGGCACACTTTTTTTAAAGTCAAAATCTTTATCGCCAAGAAAAGCGCCAAGGCCGCCAAGATTCTTTGTTTCTGCGCTCGTTCTGGAGTGGCTTTTGACATACGAACGCATTTTTCTAAAAAAACTTGGCGTTCTTGGGTCTCTCTTGGCCCCTCGAAGTGCAGAGGGGTGGCCCCTCGAAGTGCAGGGGGAAGGCGCGGCGGCGGGATGGATTGGCGCGCAAAAGTCGGTTAAAATAGCCCTACTATGCCGACTTATGATTACATCTGCCTCGAATGCCGCAAACGCTTTGACGTTTTCATGACCTACCAGGAATACGGCGTCAAGCCCGTGGGCTGCTCCCATTGTGGAAGCGTCAACATCCGCCGACGCGCGCCCCGCGTGCGCATTATGAAAGGCGACGAAGCGCGCCTGTCCCAACTGGCTGACCCGTCCATGCTGGCGGATATTGACGACGATCCGGTGGCGCTCGGAAAGATGATGCGCAAAATGGGGAATGAATTGGGCGAGGAACTTCCGCCACAGTTCGATGAAGTGGTCGACCGCCTGGAATCCGGTCAAAGCCCGGATGAAATCAGCAGCGCCATCCCCGATTGGGGCGATGACGGCGGCGGCGAGGGCATGTCTTCTTCCTTCGACGAATAAACGTCCCGGCTGGCTTTCAGCCCATTAGCCGGTCACAAATCCCATTTCCACGTTTTTAATTTCTCGAGCGTCTCGTAAGCTGTCAGATCCAGTTGCAGCGGCGTGATCGAGATATAGCCCGCTTCCAGCGCGCCGAAATCGGTCCCGGCTTCATCCACGCCGGTTGGAAGTTCGCCGCCAATCCAGTAATACGGCCTGCCGCGCGGATCTGTGCGCGCGTCCAGGGCGTCGCGGTAGACGCGCAGTCCCTGGCGCGTCATCTGAAAGCCCTTGAACTGCTCATCCCCCAAATAAGGAACATTGACGCTCAAAAACACTCCGGCGGGCAGGCCTTCGGCCAGCACCCTGGCAGCCACTTTGCCTGCCACGCGCGCCGCCGGGCCGTAATCCAGCTCGCCGTGATTGGCGGGCGAATGCAGCGAAACGGCGATGCCCTTCACACCATCAATCACCGCTTCCATGGCGGCGGTCACCGTCCCAGAATAGGTCACATCGTGGCCGATATTGGCATTCGGATTGATGCCCGAAATCACCAAATCCACCTTTTTGGTGACTACGCCCAGCAGCGCCAGCGCCACACAGTCACTCGGCGCGCCGTCACTTGCCAGCGCGGAGCTGCCGTCCGCCAGCCGCACCTCTTTCACACGCATGGGCCTGTCCATGGTCTTGACGTGCCCCGAAGCGCTCCAGTTTCGATCGGGCGCGAGCACCGTCACCTCGCCCAACTTGCGCATTTCCTGCACCAGCGCCAGCAAACCCGGCGCCTGCACTCCATCGTCATTTGTCACTAAAATATGCATGAATTCCTCCGGTTGCGAATTATAATCCTCCCATGCGGTCGAAACTTTTTCCCTTTACCTTTTTATTGTTGACTTTGCTGTGCGCCTGCACGCCCACACCCTCCGCGGATGCGCCCTACACCCCGGCTTTTTTCTACCTGACGCTCACGCCTGACGCCTCGCTGTTTTTACTGGACAATCCAACTGCAGCGCCCCGCCAGTCGATCCCGCTAAACCCGCCCACTGACTGTTCTTTCTTCGCGCAGCGCCCGGCGCCGTTTGGACGCTGGATCGCGATCGAATGGGAATGCGCTTTCGGGCCAACCGTGGAATTGTTTGACAGCGCCAGCGGCGAATCACATTTTGCCCTTTCAGACCCGACGATTGACAGCCGTTTTTTGGCCTGGCAGCCCGATGGCCGCCAGATTTATCTCAAGATTGGCACGCTCTCCGTCCCGCAGACTTTGCGCGTGGATGCGGCGACCGGTAAAGCGACGGAACTGCCCATCCCGGCGTTTGTGTATGATTTAACGGTGGCGCCCAACGGCAAGCGGCTGCTTTATTCGCTCACCAAAGGCATCGGGTTTGGCTCGGAAACCTGGTTGTCCGGGCCCGACGGGCAGAATCCGTCACAGCTGCTGGTGGATGCGCAGAATATCGTCGCTTTGGCGCAGTTTTCGCCGGATGGCAGCCAGATTGCTTACATCAAATTCCCTGATAACGAGAGCGTCACACCGCCGGGAGAGTTGTGGGTGATGTCATCAGAGGGGGGCAACGCTCATTTATTGGCAACAGCGGATGCGGGTCGGGGCTTGTCGCCGGTCTGGGCTCCAGATGGCACCAAAATCGCTTTTATCGGTCGGGATCGTCCCGCAGAACCAGATTCGGTTAATTTATCCATCTACGACCTTAAGCAGGCCGCGCTGGTTAGTTTTCCGGCAGTTTCCAGCATCCAGCCGGTCTGGTCACCGGATGGGGCTTTGGTGGTGATTGGGGTTGCAGGGGGTGATAAAATGGAGCTATGGTTTTACGAAATTTCGAGCGGACAGGTCACAAAAGCATTTTCGGGCGCGTGCTGTGCCGGGTGGATTCGTTGAAGCGTCGCTTTTTCTTTTTTGCGGCGTGTTTTTTGCTCGCACTGACAGCCGCTTGCGCTCCGGCGGCGAACGGGTCATCCAATTTTCCGTTTATTGTCACCGTTTCGCCCGAAGTGCCTACGTTCAGCCCGGTGCTGCCAAGTCCGCAGGCGGCTTTCCCTGAACCGCTGGCGACAGAGCCGCTTGCGGCGGAGACCGCCACGTTGCTGGCTCCCAGCCCCAGCCCAGTTCCTTCCACGTCCACGGCGGCGCCCACGCTGACACCCTCTGTTCCAACACCCACTGAAACGCTTTTGCCGCAGCTTGAGCTGCCCACCGAACGCTCCAATGCCCCGGCGCTGGTGCCCTGGACGGGTCTGCCCACCTATCCGGGCGATTCTGACCCTGGGCTGCTTTTCCGACTGGATTATGACCCGGACTTGTGGGCGCAGACGGAAGGTAATTTTGGCGATATTGTGTTGGGGAATCGTCTGATCGATTACTGCACCATCACGCCCTGGGTCGGGCGCGGCCTGCCGATGGATTGGAAAGTGGAGCATGTTTTCCGCAATATCGGTTTGGCGGCGTTTGACGTGAACACGGTCACCTATCAGGATGTGGTCAAATTTGTCAGCTATGTGGGCGGCGACCGGCGTGTGCTGACGGGCTTCCAGGTTTCATTCGTCGATCAAAAAGAGCAATGCCTGCAAGACGCGGAAGCCATTTTCGGTACCTTGCGTTCCTTCTCGGCGATTCCCACCAGCACACCCGCAGCCTCCGCCACACCATAATGATCAAACCGCGCCCGCGCCCGTTGACTGGATTTGTTTTGCTGATAATCGCCCTGCTTGGGGTGGTTTTGTTTAACGGCCTCCGCCCAACCTGGCAGGTTTCCGCGCGTCCGGCGCAGTTGGTGACAGCTTTTCTATATCCGCCTTTTTACGGACGCGCCTCCGAAGAGTCGATTTTTGATCACAGCTTCCCCGATTACAGCACCTCGGATAGCAAGGTTGTCACCTATCAGGGCGAAACGCTCAACAAAAACTGTCCCAGCCCGCGACCGGCGGGAACGGCGCCTCCCAACGGGCTGTGTGATTATGGTTATGGCGGTTACTGGAGTTACCAGTTAGGCGCCTACATCTTTTATAACGGTCACGACGGCGTTGACTATGGCGTCAGTTATCGCCCGCTGTTGGCCGCCGCTGATGCGACCCAGGTGGCCTATGCTGGTTGGTACAATCCGCAGGATCACCGCAGCAATTTGGGGATATATGTCCGCTTGAAGCACGCCAATGGTTACGATACCTGGTATGGACACATGAGCGCGGTGGCGATCCAGTCTTGCGCCACGGTCAACTGCGCCAACATCGCGCACGGTGATGTGATTGGCACCAGCGGAACCACGGGAAATTCATCCGGGCCGCACCTGCATTTTCGCGTGACCAGTCCGCTGGGCAAAGCCATTGATCCGTATGGCTGGGCTGGGCAGGTTGGGCTTGATCCCTGGGCCTACAATCAGAGAGAATCGTTATGGGTGCAGTATCCCAATATCAGCGCGTCAACGGCCAATGTCTATCCTTCAGGCGGCTCGCTGGTGGAGCCGTCCGCGCCTGCCCTCGGTTACCTGGTCGATGATTTTGACAATCGCTTCGACCAAATCCCGGCGGACTGCTGGACGGTCATCACTACCAGTGCGGCGAACAGCCAGTATTCACGTTTACTGGCTACCGAACCCATCACCAGCGGCCTCGATACCTGCAAGGCTCGCTGGAAGATGCCGCTGGGTGTCGCCGCCGGGATTTATCAGATTTATGCCCGAATTCCGGCCATCCATGCCACTAGTGAAGGCGCAATTTACTACATCCTCCATGATGGCCGCACCGATTCAGTTGTGTTGAATCAGGCGGTTTTTCCCAATTCGTCGGTGCCGGATGGCTGGGTTTACCTGGGAAAATATTATTTCAACGGCGTCAGCGTGGAATACGTTCAACTGGGCAATAAAACGCAGGATGTGACGACTGCCGCTTCCGGGCTGGAAGTTGCCGCCGATGCCGTGCGTTTTGTGCCGCTGATAATGGCCCCCGTCACCCCCACGGATACGCCCACCATCACCCTGACTCCTACCATTACATTAACCCCGTCGATTACTCCGACTCCCACCATTACGCTGACGCCGTCGATTACGCCCACGCCCTCCACCACCCTGACGCCCTCCATTACACCCACGCCGACCATTACCCGGACACCGACCCGCACGCCCACCCCGCGCATTCGTCCGACCGACACGCGCTGGCCGACCCTGACGCCATCATCCACGCTCACGCCGCGCCCAAGCGATACGCGCGTCCCAACCAGGACGCCGACCATCATTCCCCCATCCAGTACGCGCGTGCCGACGATTACCCGGACAGCCTCGAAGACTCCCACAGCGTCGAAAACGCCCACAGTTTCGCGGACTCCCACCATCACGCGGACGGTGATCCCGTCGCGCACGTCCACGCCTTCGCGGACGTTGACTCCATCCCGCACCCCCACGCCGAGTCGCACGCCGACTCTTTCGCGCACGCCGGGGCCAAGTCCCACACAAACCCGCTGGCCCACGCTGACGGTCAGACCGTCCGATACGCGCGTGCCGACCAGAACGCCAACGCCTAGATGACAAACGCCCTGCAATTTATTTGCAGGGCGTTTGTCATAATCACCGGGGAAGTGTTTATTGTTTTGTCAGTTCGTACAGATACAGGTTGATGAAAGTGCCCGGTTCGCTGAAATCGCGTTTCTTCGAGCCAATCTGCCCGGCATAGTCCAGAATGGCGTCGCGGTCGTCGATGTATTCGTAATCCGTCAGGTGGCTGAACAGGAACCAGGCGCGCTGATGGCCCAGCAGCTGGGCCAATTCTGACTGATAGCCGGTGCGGTTGGTGTGAAAATCTGCGCCGTTGAAGACTAGCGCGCCTTCAAGCCGATACTTTGGGGCATAATATCGAAAAGCCGGGATGCTCATGCGGTAAAGATAGATGACGTCGCCTTCGCGGTAGTTGGTTTTCAGGTAGGCCATCGTGGGGGCGATGTTTTCCGCCATTTTGGGTTTGAGCGCCAGTTCGACGGCGAAATTGAGCGGAGTGAACGTCAGCCAGCCAACCAGCAGCAGTGCGGCTGCCAGGCCGAGGGTCGGTTTGGGCGTGAAGAGCTTGCGCAGTAGTTCAATTCCTTCGCCCGCGCCAATTAACAAACCGGGCACGGCAAACATTCCCATGCGTCCGCCAAAGGGATATTTGCCCAGGCTGGAGGCTGCCAGCGTGAAAACCAGCGCGAGCGAGAACATCCAGGCCCAGCGTTTGTCTTGCTGGAACAACGAAACCATCCCGGCCAGGAACAGGATCAGGATGATGACGGCTGGCACTTCCACGGATAGCCCGCCGGGGTTGTAGAACAGCCCGGCGAGACGGTCCAGCGCCCAGGCGGGCGCCGAAGTGGAAAACGGCATGAAATATTCGGCCCAGAAATTGGTCAGGTAGCTGTTGGAGGCCAGGCTGCGGTATTGGATCAGGTAGAGCGCGGCAAAGTTGAGCGCCCAAAAAGTGGAGACCAGCCCGTGCTTGAGCGCAGCTTGCCAATCCCTGTTGAGCAGGGCGGAAACAATCAGAGTCAGGCCGATGCCGCCCAGCGTAAAAACGGCCGGGTGCGACATCCAGATCGAGAAACCGCCGAGCGCCGCCAAAATCAGGTAGTCTTTGGTGGATGCGTTTTTGCGCAGCAAACTCAACGCCAGCAGATATAGCAGGAGCGTGACAGTCACGTCGACGGCGTATTGTTTCACCTGCGCGCCGTAAGAGACCAGATAGCGGCTGGAGGCAAAAATCAGCAGCGCGAAGATGACGCCCACCCGGCGCGTGAGCTGCCGGGCCAGCAGCCAGAGCATGATCAGCGCCAGGCAGCCCGCCAGAAACGGAAACAGGCGCAGGCTGAGTTCACGATTTCCCAGCAGGATTTGGGCCGCTTTGGTCGTCCACAAAAAGCCCAGCGGCGCGCCCTGGTCATAATCCAGCGGTTTGATCAGCTGCTCAAAAGTGCGGTTGACAATGTTCAGCGCCAGCATGGCTTCATCCAGCCACAGGGACAGGTTGAGCATGTACTGGCGCAGGCGCAAGATCAGCCCGAATCCAATCGCCAGCGCTGCAGCGAGGCCTTCGATGGAAATACGTGATTTGAGGCGTTGGATGATGGTCATTTTGGGTGGTTTTTGCGCTATTGGTTGGGGTTTTCTAAACTTGGTTTGCAAGTGCGGTTTCCACGGGGTGAGAAGCCTGTGTTTGCAAATGGTAAGCAATGGTCATTGTTGTCAATATCAGTATCAAAAACGGTAGGCTGTTGGCCAGGAAATCGGGACGATATTTGAAGGGATACAAGGTGCTCGAATAGGCCAGGGATGCCAGGAAAACTAGAACGGACAGCAAGCTCCGGCGAAATTTCCCTTGTGGGATGGCCAGATTGCAAAATGCAATTGACATGGGCGCTGCCAGGATGGCAAGTTTGTAATCATGGCTGACAGAGGGAATGACCATCGCCCCAATGGTACATGCTATCAATAAGTAGGGATTCAAGCCCCGTTCTTTTCGCCAATATGAACCTGCCACAATGGAAAGAAAACAGATCGCAACATATCCTAACAACAGGAATTCGAACACACGCGAATAAGGTCGGATCATTTCAAGGGTGTTCTCTGTGAATAATCCAAAGCCGTTTTTTGTGAGATTGAAAACAAAGGCTTTGATGGAATGGTTGCCGATCCAGGTATAGGCTCCTTCAGTAGTAATTTGGGAAATCGTCGATTGGACAAAATCTATGAAGGTTGAATAGCCTAAAACAAACAGCAGGGCGAAGTTGAATACGCCCAGGCCTGCCACTCTACGCAAATTGTTTTTCCAATCTCTCCAATCCTTGATAAACATGACAATAAAGATCAATGGATATACTTTGAGCTGAACTGAAACGGAAAAAAATAAATAAGCAAAATAGCGAAAGTTCTTGTGATAATGATAAATATAAATGGCGAAAAGGCATAAAAAGAATGTGATCAGGTTGAACTGGCCTCTTTCGAGTTCAAACTGCAGGCCGTAAGAAAAAATACCAGTCAGAAAGAAGAATAAAGGCAGTGTCAGGTCACCATTTGGACGATGAAGCATGGGTAGGATAAATGTCAGTCCAAAATAACTGACGATTCCCATCACCAACATGAAATAATAAGAGTTTGGGTAGCCCAATAAAACAAT
Organism: uncultured Anaerolineae bacterium; assembly: GCA_903838415.1. Lineage (GTDB taxonomy): Bacteria > Chloroflexota > Anaerolineae > Anaerolineales > Villigracilaceae > UBA5195. The sequence continues at coordinate 15,779 of CAILYI010000102.1, forward strand.
TGGTGCAATGATGACATTATACAGGGGAGGGTAAAAAATGGTGTTGTCAGTATAGGGGCTTTTGCCATCGATGAGCCAGAGATTGATATATTTCGTCATCGTTCGAATATCCGGACCCAGGTTGGTAGTATCAGGCAAAAACCGAAAGAAATACTGGAATTGCAACCTATCATCTAGGAATGTGGGAACGATAAAGAACAAGATGTATGCCACCATGAACCCGGCTGCGGCCCAAATAATCAGCGGCTGCCGGTTGACCAGGTTATTCAAATTCTCAAAGTGTTGGCTCCATAGAAGTTTTTCATTTGTCTGAGCGACAAGCGATGCTGTGCCAATCAATGTCACTACCAACCCAATTTGTGCGCCTAGGATCTGAGCAGCTTGAATCCCCTTTTTGCCGAGGCCAAGCATATCTGCGCCCAGTGAAAAAAATATAACCAGCAGGCCAAGACTGATCAAAACAAAACTAATTTTTTTGGCAAACACAAAAGCCTCCCTTGAAAATTTAGGAACACTGCTATAGCATTATAGAATCAGAAAATATGTGTTGCGTTGCTGATTGACTGACAAATCTTAAGTAACTTCGAGACGTAATTCAAACAAAGTAACAATTGGCGCAGAGGCCTGACGATTTGATGCACGAGCGTGAAATGGATCTGGGCCAGGTTCAAACCAAAGAAAAGGCAGCAATTTGGCTGAATTAGCAAAGGCATAGCGGATCCAACGCCATCCAATCTGGAAATAGCTCAAACCACGCTGCCAATGAGTATCAAC
>CAILYI010000103.1 GCA_903838415.1 uncultured Anaerolineae bacterium
AATGGAATTTTCTCGTGAGAGAGAGCTTGCTGGAAAGAACTATTCGGGAAAAACAGATAGAGTGAAGAAAGAGTCTCTTGGTGATTGGAGCGACGGAGGTACACCCGGTCTCATCTCGAACCCGGTCGTTAAGCCCGTCAGCGCCGATGGTACTTGGGGGGCAGCCCCCTGGGAGAGTAGGTCATTGCCAAGAGACTTTTTCTTTTCGTTATTTATCAGCCTTGCTTACAAGTACGGTTGATAGTATAATTAATATGTTCACGAACCAGCCCCAGTGTGTGACTGCTGCGATGCAGTCAAGGAGTTGTGCAAGAGCGATAAATTCTTGAAGATGTGAGTTAAATCATCGTAAGGATTGCGCCTTGCCTCGGCTGATCATGTGGACAGCCGATTTTTTATTTCAGTATCCCATTAGAGATGGGAGGTGATTTCGCATGACGCTCGTAGTGTTACGTTCCAACGAATCTCAAGAGTCTTTACTCAAGCGCTTCCGCAAGAAAATCGTGAAGAGTGGCGTTCTCAGCACTGTGCGCCGCAAACGCTGGTTTATTTCGAAAAGCGAACAGCGCCGCATGGAAGACAAGAAGGCTATTCGCCGCCTGAAGCGGCGCTCGGTTAAGGTCACCGAATAATTGACCGGAGGTGTGTATGGCGAAAGAAGATGATAAGCTTGTGGTAGAAGGCCTCGTAATTGAGGCGTTGCCTGGTACGCAGTTTAAAGTTAAACTGGAAAACGGCCACGTGATCCTGGCATATTTATCCGGTAAAATGAGAAAGTTCTACATTCGCATTTTGCTGGGCGACCGGGTGAAAGTGGAAATGTCTCCTTATGACTTGAGCCGCGGGCGGATTACTTATCGCGCCAAGAAAACAAGCAGCGGTGAAGTTTTCGAAGAAGTTGTTGCCTGAACCATACACCATAAACTGACAATAAAAGAGACGCCCACACGGGCGTCTCTTTTTGTTTAATGAATTTTAGTCGTGCGTTAGGGCAGGTCTCGGTAGGAGCCGAGGATCTTCATATAGTTGGCGCGTTCAAAGGCTGCCGGTTCTTTTACCGCTTGCTGGCTCATACTGCCCTGCATTTGTTGGATGGATGTGTATTCGCGTTCTTCCATCCAGGATTGCATGGTGGCGAGAATGTCGGGGATACGGTTGTAGCCATTTTTGAGGATCTCGGATGCAATCATGGCCACTTTGGCGCCTGCCATCATGGATTTGATGACGTCCGTCGCGGTGTGCACGCCGGTGCTCAGGGCCAGGTCTGCTTTAACTTTGCCGTAAAGGATCGAGATCCAGCGCAAAGGCAGGCGTAATTCGTCAGAATTGCTCAAGACAAGGCTGTGGACAACTTCCAGGTTGTCGAGGTCGAAATCGGGTTGATAGAAGCGGTTGAACAAGACCAATCCGTCAGCGCCTGCAGCGGTGATGTTTTTGGCGAAGTTTGGCAGGGATGTGATGAAAGGGTTGAGCTTGACAGAAAGCGGAATGCTGACAACGGCGCGAATGTCTTGGACAAGTTCCAGGTAGGTGTTTTCCAGTTCAACGGCGGGCAGTTCGGGGTCGGCAGGCAGATAGTATAGGTTGAGTTCAATGGCGTCTGCGCCAGCATCCTGCATGCGGCGGGCGTAGCTTGTCCAGCCGCCTTTGGAGACTCCGTTCAGGCTGCCGATGACGGGCACGCTGACGGCTTTCTTGATGGCATGTAGATGATCAAGGTACTTGCCGGGGCCCATGGCGTAGGTGCCGATTTCTGGCAGGTAGGTGATAGCCTCAGCGAAGGAGTTTGTGCCGCGGGTCAGGTAGTGGTCGAGCTCCAAACTTTCATGGATGATTTGTTCTTCGAAGAGGGAATAGACTACTATGGCGCCTACCCCGGCGTCATTAAGTTTTTTTGCGCTTTCGATTTTTTTCGTAAGCGGGGAGGCTGCAGCCACAATAGGATTTTTTAGTGTGAGACCAAGGTAACGGGTGGTAAGGTCAGTCATGGTAATGTCCTTCAGGTAGAGAAATCTGGTTTATATGATAGGGACGCGGGTACCTGACCGCGTCCCTATCTCTGTGTTAGTTACTGGTTTTCGCTGCCATTGCCCTTGTCATAGTGCATGGAAGCCATCTGTTGATAGTATTCCCAGCGCTTGTTGACATCGTTTTGGGCTTCCTTGAGAAGCATTTCGGCGCGTGCTTCGTCAGATTGCAGGAGCATGCGGTAGCGTGTTTCGTTGTAAACGTACTGTTCCAGCGGGATGGACGGGGCTTTTGAGTCGATCGTGAGCGGATTCTGGCCCTGGTTGATGAGGTCGGGGTTGTAGCGGTAGAGCGGCCAGTGACCGGCCTGCACGGCCAGTTTCTGCTGTTCGAGACCCTTGGCCATGTCGATGCCGTGGGCGATGCAGTGGCTGTAGGCGATGATCAGGGATGGGCCATTATAGGCTTCAGCCTCGATGATGGCCTTGAGGGTCTGCTGGTCGCTAGAGCCCATGGCTATCTTGGCGACGTAGACATAGCCGTAGGACATGGCAATCAGGCCCAGGTCTTTCTTGGAGATGCCCTTGCCGCTCATGGCGAATTTGGCGACCGCTCCGCGTGGCGTGGCTTTGGATGATTGTCCGCCGGTGTTCGAGTAGACTTCGGTGTCGAGCACCAGGATGTTGACGTTTCGTCCGGAGGCCATGACGTGGTCGAGACCACCGTAGCCGATATCGTACGCCCAACCGTCACCGCCGATAATCCAGACGGATTTCTTAACGAGCATATCGGCCAGGGAGAGCAGATCGCGGGATTTCGGATCTGTCTTGCCGGTCAGTTTCTTCTTGAGAGCTTCCACGCGTTCGCGCTGTTGGCTGATGCCCAATTCGGTGGATTGATCCGCGCTGAGCAGGTCCGCCGTCAGGGTGCCCAGTTCTGCAGCCATTTGTTTGAGCAGGAAGTGGGTGTATTCGACCTGTTTGTCGACCGTCAGGCGCATGCCCAGGCCGAATTCGGCGTTGTCTTCGAACAGCGAGTTTGACCAGGCTGGGCCGCGGCCTTCCTTGTTGGCAGCCCACGGGGTGGTGGGCAGGTTGCCGCCATAAATGGAGGAACAACCGGTGGCGTTGGCGATGATGGCGCGATCGCCGTATAACTGCGAGACGAGCTTGACATACGGAGTCTCGCCGCAGCCAGCGCAGGCGCCGGAGAATTCAAACAGCGGTTGCAGCAACTGCGAATTTTTGATGGTGGATGGATTTACCAGTGTGCGATCGATTTCGGGCAGTTTGTAGAAGAAATCCCAGTTGGCGGCTTCGCTTTCGCGTAATGCGGGCTGCGGCACCATGTTGAGGGCCTTGCGTCCGACCTGGGTCTTATCTTTGACCGGGCAGGCTTCAACGCACAGCGTGCAGCCGGTGCAATCTTCGGGAGCGACCTGCACGGTGTAAGCCATGCCGGGGAATTCCTTGAACTTGGAATCCATGTGCTTGAAGGTGGCGGGCGCGCCCGCTAATTCTGCCTGAGCATATACCTTGTGGCGGATGACGGCATGCGGGCACACGAATACGCATTTTCCGCACTGGATGCACAAATCCGCTTCCCAAGCCGGGATTTCGAGCGCGATGTTACGTTTTTCCCACTGCGTGGTGCCGCTGGGGAAGGTACCGTCGATCGGCATGGCCGAAACGGGCACTTCTTCGCCTTCGAGCGCGATAATCGGGCCAAGAGTGGTTTTGACAAAGTCAGGCGCTTCTGCGGGCACCCGGGGGCGCATGGCGAGCTTGCTGCTGGCGTTGACGGGAACTGCGATTTCATACAGGTGCGCCAGCGTCTGGTCGACCGCTTCGAAGTTCTGCTTGACGACGGCCTCACCACGTTTGCCGTAGGTTTTTTCGATGGAATGCTTGATCTCGGCAATCGCCTGGTCGCGCGGAAGCACGCCAGAGATGGCGAAGAAACAAGTCTGCATGATCGTGTTTACGCGGCTGCCCATGCCGGTCAATTCAGCCACTTCATAAGCGTTGATGTTGTAGAACTTAAGCCTCTTGTCAATAATCGCCTGCTGCACTTCCACCGGCAGGTTATCCCAGACTTCTTCCTTTTTGAAAATGCTGTTGAGCAGGAATGTGCCGCCGGGCTGGGCATACTTCAAAATATCGTAGCGCTCCAGGAAGCTGAACTGGTGACAGGCCACGAACGTGGCGGTGTTTGTCGCGATCAAATAGGCCGCTTTAATCGGTTTGGGGCCAAAGCGCAAGTGCGATTGTGTCAGTGTGCCAGATTTCTTCGAGTCATAATAGAAGAAGCCCTGGGCATAATTCTCAGTTTCCTCACCAATAATCTTGATGGAGTTCTTGTTCGCGCCCACCGTGCCGTCAGCGCCGAGGCCGATAAATACGCAGCGCACGGTTTCGGGGAATTCGATGCTGAAAGACGAGTCAACCTCCAGGCTGGTGTGTGAAACATCATCGTTGATGCCCACCGTGAAGTGCTTCTTGGACGCGGCCTTTGACAATTCATCCAGCACGGCCTTGGCCATCGCCGGAGTAAATTCCTTGGAGGACAGCCCGTAGCGCCCGCCGACAACCTTGATGTCACTGCGGCCCGATTCGAACAAAGCGTTGACGATATCCAGGTACATCGGTTCGCCCGCCGCGCCCGGTTCCTTGGTGCGGTCCAGAACGGAGATGGATTTGACGCTCTTCGGCAGGGCTTTGATGAAGGATTCCGTATCAAATGGGCGGTACAGGCGGACGCGCACTGCGCCGACCCGCTCGCCTTTTTCTGCCAGATAGTTGACCGTCGCCTCGAGCGTTTCACCGCCCGAACCCATGATGATGACGATTCTTTCCGCTTCGGGATGGCCCACATAGTCAAACAGGTGATACTGACGCCCTGTCAGCGCGGCGAACTTGTCCATCGCGTCCTGGACGATGCCTGGAACGACCGTGTAAAACGGGTTGACAGTTTCACGACCCTGGAAATAAACATCCGGGTTTTGGGCGGTACCGCGAATGAACGGATGATCGGGGGAAAGCCCGCGGGCGCGGTGCGCCTGGACGAGTTCCATGTCGATCATTTCGCGCAGATCATCATCGGTGAGCTGTTCAATTTTGGCAACTTCATGCGAAGTGCGGAAGCCATCAAAGAAGTGCAGGAACGGCAGGCGGGATTTCAGGGTAGCCGAATGTGCGATTAGCGCCATGTCATGGGCTTCCTGCACCGAGCCGGAGGAAAGCATGGCCCAACCGGTCTGGCGGACGGCCATGACATCCTGATGGTCGCCGTAAATCGACAGACCCTGGGCAGCGATAGCGCGCGCCGCAATATGGAATACTGTGCTGGTCAATTCACCCGCAATTTTGTACATATTCGGGATCATCAGCAGCAAACCCTGGCTGGCGGTAAAAGTCGTGGTCAGCGCGCCGGTTTGCAATGCTCCGTGGACAGCACCTGCGGCGCCGCCTTCGGATTCCATTTCGATGACGTGGGGCGTAGTTCCCCAAATATTTGCCTTGGTTTTGGAAGCCCATTCATCAGAAAGTTCTCCCATCGTGGATGATGGGGTGATCGGATAGATGGCGATCACTTCGCTAACGCGATAGGCAATCGAAGCGGCTGCTTCGTTGCCGTCAATTGTGATCATTGGTCGTTTAGACATTACTTACTCCTTGATTATTGAGGGAATCAGAGCGAACTCTGTTATTTGTGAAATGTGTTACAAACCTACTAATTATGCCACATCTGTACAAGTTTAGTCCTATCAATTTGGATATGATAGTAATAAATGACACCTAAAAAAACCGATCCTTGTCATGAATTTTGGACAATGACGAGTGGAAATGTGGACACAAAAAAAGCTTCCGAAGTGTCATCACTTCGGAAGCTTTTTTGCTTACATCAGATATGTTTTTGCCAGAAGCAGCGCTGCCAGCGATTTTGCATCTTGCATTTGACCGCTTTCAGCGAGATGGAGAGCCTCGGCCAGCGGCATTTTCTCCACGCTCAGATATTCATCGGCATCCGGGTCAAGCGGATCGTGAGTCAATTCTGTCGCCATGAATACGTGCATCAGCTCAGTCGAATATCCTGGGGCCAGGTAAAAGCTGCCGATTTCTTTGAGATTCGCCGACGCCATGCCAGTTTCTTCGCGGATTTCGCGCGCGGCGGCTTCGATGGGCGGTTCATTTGGCTCCAACGTTCCGGCGGGCAGTTCGAGCAGTTCCAGCTCGGCGGCGTGGCGGTACTGGCGGACAAAGTAGATTTGGCCATCGCTATCGATGGGGATGAGAATCACGGAGCCGATATGTTGGATAATGTCATACTTAACGGTATTCCCGCTGGGGGTGAGCAGGTGATCCCTTCGGACAGTAAATGCGCGCCCTTCGTAAGTAACTTCTGATTTAAGCAGTTCAAATTTCATGATGGCTCCCATCAAAAAAATACCCGGGCAATAATCCCGCCCGGGTGTTTGAGAACGGATGCAAGTTTATGGGATCTGGATTTGCGCGCCAGCAGTCAGAGTGTAGCTGCCGGTCAGGCTGTTGACTGAGACGATGCCCATCGGATCGACATCGCCGAATTCGCAGGCCACCGAGTAAATGGTATCACCTGCGCGGACGGTGTATGCCGTGGGATGTGCCTTGAGCGAGCGTGGGCCAGGGAACGCGCCGCCGCTCTGTGGAATGGTGATGCTGGTTCCGGGAGCGTAATAGCTTTGAGCGCTGCTTAAGCCGTTCAGAGTCAGCAGTTCGTCGGGGTTGACGTTGTAGCGCCGCGCCAGGCAGTATGGGAACTCACCATCGTGTAAAACATAGGCTCCCGGCTTGGTGACCGGTGCCGCAGTTACCACGGCAGTGACGCCAACTGTAGGCGTGGGGAGCGCAGTATTGACGGCTGTTGCATTGGTGCTGCTAGTGGGTTCAACAACGACCGGGGTCTGGTTGAGTCCGGCCAGCGGGGTTGCGGTTTCACTACCTATGGGGCCTTCTGTTCCGGCCTCTGCTGATGGCATTGGCAAAGATGCAGTGGCAAGGGCGGTTTGTGTTCCCGCCACTTCGATGGCATTCATGCCAGAGGTCGCCACTGGTTTGGGGAAGTTAGCTTCCAGGGTTGGCGTGACCAGGGGAGCTGTGGAAGCCGCGCGCGTGCAGGCATTCAGCGTTAGCGCCAGCATCGCTAAAAGGATTAGTGTGAATTTCTTGTTCATATTTTCTTCTCCTCCAGAAGACGGCCGGGTTGTAAGGGAATCGGTTAGTTTTGTTGATACTAGCACAGACTTTCTAGTGCGTCAAGTTTTCACATTATTTATTGGTTTTATTTATCGAAATAATCGCCTGATTCGATACAAAGGGCCAACTATTTGATCATTTGCCAGGAAGAACCCCGCAAATCATGGTTTTATTGCGCGCGTTGCCAGATAAGTGGGTGTGTGATCGCTGATGGCGGTACCGCTGTGTCGGTCTTCGTACAGGCCAATCAAGTGAAAACCAGCCTCCATTTGTCCGGCCAGCTGATCGGTGAGGGAATGGCCGTATTCCAGCGGCAAACCGTTGGCCACCATCTGCTCGCGTATAACGGGATAGTCAACGTCCGCATAAGGCAGACTGTGAATGACTTCCAAAACGCCTTTTTCGGCTTTATCAAAATCAAAGATGTAGAAGATAGGATTCATGAAGCCTGCCAGCATCAGCCCGCCATGCCTGAGCACGCGGAAGGCCTCCTTCCAGATTGGGCGTATTTCTGGGATGAAAAGATTTGAAACCGGGTGAAAGACCAGGTCGAAGCTTTCATCCGCGAAAGCTGAAAGGTCGCGCGCATCTCCTTCGATGGTGCGCAGGTTGGACAAGCCCTCACGCGCCGCCACTTCGCGGTCACGGTCGAGCTGGCGCGGGGAATTATCGAAAACAGTCACATTTGCGCCCGCGGCTGCAAAAACTGGCCCCTGTTGGCCACCGCCGCAGGCCAGCGCCAGGATATCCAACCCTTTGAGTGCGGGAAACCACTCGGCGGGCACGGGCTGATTTTCGGTCAACAACACTGAGAAATCGTTCTGGCGGGCGCGGGCGATCACTTCTGGTTCAACCGGTTTGGTCCAGGGGTTTTCGCCAGCATCGACCTCTCTGTTCCAGGCTTCCCGGTTATATGAGCGGATATCGATATCCTTTGACATGGTTCCTCTTTGAGTTGACTCCGACCGTCATGGAAGACGACCGGGCCGTGGTTGAAGTCGATCTACCCTTGACCTTTAGCCTGCGCGATGACTTTTTCTGTGTCCTCGGCGTGTTCCTCTTCGTGCGGGCCAAAAATGTGGACAACATCCACCAGCGTTCCCCGCTCACCCCAGGGCAGCGTATATGCTTCGGTAATCTTTTCTTCCGGGATCTTTCGAATCAGATCAAGCAGTGTTTTGCGGGTCATGATGTATTCGCGGTAAACGTGATCGTAGTCCAAGCCCTCGCGCGTGGAGACGCTTTCAGCGTTATAGACATCAATTCCGCGCGCGGCGGGCGTGGCCGGGATTTTTCCTTCCATCAGCGAGGTGATGAAAGCAATCATGGCGTCATCCCAACCCGAAAGGTGCGCCAACATCTCACGGATGGTCCATAACGGGTAAATTTTTCGGTTGCGCTCAATCTCATCGAGCAGTGATGTCATTTTGGCGTGTGAATGTTCGAGGATGGCGATTAACTCGTCGCGTTGTGTCATCAAATCTCCTTTCCTGGATGCCGACTTTCGGTTTTTGTCTTTCCGGTAGAGTCAATTATATATGATCCAAATCACTTTGCCATTTTGTAGTATATTTTCTCCCATAAGGATAACGATTTTATGGCATTATTGAGTTTACAGGATGTGAGCCTGGGATTTGGCGGGCCGCTTCTTTTGGATGGCGTCAATCTGCAGATTGAGCGTGGCGAATGGGTGGGGCTCTTGGGACGCAACGGGATGGGGAAATCGACCCTGCTGAAACTTGTCAGCGGCGAACTTTCACCCGAAAGCGGCAGCGTTGCCCGGCAGCAGAACCTGTCAGTGGCTTATCTGCCCCAGGAAGTGCCCCAGGGCCTGTCTGGGAGAGTTTCTGCCATCGTCGAGGGTGGGTTGGAAGCTGAGATGGCTGGAACCAGCCCGGAAGAACACTGGCAGCATCAACTTCAGGTCGAACAGGTCATCGCGCGCATGCAGCTTGACGCAGCAGCGCAGTTTGATGTCCTTTCTGCGGGATTAAAACGTCGGGTTTTGCTTGCTCGCGGCCTGGTCCGCAACCCAGATCTACTTTTATTGGATGAACCCACCAACCACCTCGACATTGAGTCGATTGACTGGCTCGAAGATTTTCTCAAACGCTGGGGCGGGACTCTGCTCTTCGTCACCCACGATCGGGTTTTTCTGCAAAAACTATCCACGCGGATTGTTGAATTGGACCGGGGCCGCCTGTTTGACTGGAATTGCGACTACGTCAAGTTTTTACAGCGCAAAGAAGCCATGTTGTCTGCGGAATCCGAGCAAAACGTACTTTTTGATAAGAAATTAGCCCAGGAAGAGCAATGGATTCGACAGGGAATTGAAGCGCGCCGTACCCGCAACGAGGGCCGTGTCCGTGCCCTTAAGCGACTGCGCGAAGTGCGCCTGGAACGCCGTGAACAACCGGGAAAAGTCCGTATGCAGATCCAAGCCGACAGGCGCTCGGGGAAGTTGGTGATCGAGGTTGAAAATATCAGCTATTCGTTCGGCGACAGGCCTATCGTGCGTGATTTCTCCACCACCATCCAGCGCGGCGACAAGATTGGTATCATCGGCCCCAACGGTTCGGGGAAAACCACCCTGTTGCGCATCCTGATGGGTGAAATTGCCTCGGGAAAGGGCGAAGTACGTCACGGAACGAACCTGGAAGTGGCGTATTTCGATCAACTCCGCGCGCAGCTGGATGAAACCAAATCGGTATTTGACAATGTCGGCCAGGGCCGCGATGTCATCACGATTAATGGCAAATCCCGCAACCTGGTCGGTTACCTGGAAGATTTCCTGTTTACGCGCGAGCGGGTGCATGCGCCCATCAGCGCTCTTTCGGGTGGGGAGCGGAATCGCTTGTTGCTGGCGCGCCTGTTTGCCGCGCCAGCCAATCTGTTGGTGATGGATGAGCCGACCAATGACCTGGATATTGATACGCTGGAAATCCTGGAAGATTTGCTGCTGGAATATGACGGCACGCTGCTTTTGGTCAGCCACGACCGCGCTTTCTTGAATAACCTGGTCACCAGTACGCTGGTTTTGGATGGCGCCGGGAATGTGGTTGAGTTTGTGGGTGGTTACGATGACTGGCAGCGTCAGAGCCAGCTTGGGAACATGGACAAGCCCGAGGAGAAACCGCGTAAGCTGACAGATACACCGGCAACTGTCGAGGCGGCGCGCAAGCCCGGCTACAAGGAGCAGCGCGCGCGAGAAGCGCAGAAGCGTGAGCTTGCTGAACTCCCGCAGCGCATTGAAGCGCTGGAGCGCGAACAGCACCAATTGAGCGGAGCCATGGCGGACCCGGCGTTTTATCAGCGGGACAGCGCCGAAATTGCGCGTGACGCGAATCGTCACAAAGAATTGGAAGATGAATTGGCGCGGGCTTATCAACGCTGGGAAGAGTTGGAACAAATCCTGTCATAATCGAAAGCGCTGTTCCACTTGCGGACCAGCGCTTTTGAAAAGTGTCGATGTGGCAGCCGTTATTTCTGCGTGCCCAAGCGCAGGATGGCTGTAGTCATTAAGATGGTCAGGGCAATCAAGAAGAGGCCCGCAATCCAGATGCCTTGCAGGCTAACCAGCAGCCCAATCAGGGCGATAATCGTCAGCGCTTTGGCGGCGTTGATGGCTTTGGGTGCATTCTCCAGGTTGGATGACCACAGCGCCAGTCCCAGCGAGGTGAATGTCAGGCCCAATATCAGCCCGATGATGAAGATTTGCATCCCGGTCAGAAAAGGTACGTCCAAAATGAGGATGCCGCAGTTCGCTTCCGCGCCGGGTAACGGATAGGTAGGATAGCGATAGGTCTTGGCAAAGATGAAGAAACCCAGATCAATATTTTCTGCGCCGACCGGCCGCTCAAATTTCTGCGTCTGGCCGGGTTGGATTTTCATCTGCACCTGACTTGAATCCGCCACGCCGGGGGTGCTGATGTCAACGCGCAGGACGGGTTCGATCACTTTTTCTGTGGGGTTGCTGACTGAAACGAGGATGGTGCTCGTTTCGCGGCGAGTCATGAAGTACGGACAGGAGATTCCGTCGAAACGGTCAACGGCCAGTCGCGGAAATCCGTAGAAATCAGATTCCAGGAAAACCCAGGTGATGGCGGTTGTGAGAGCGGTGCAAATCAGGATGCCGACTGAGAAGAATAATATGCCCAGAATGCGTTTACCTGTGGTTCTGTCCATATATTTATTCTACTACACGGTTGGCTCCAGCGAAAATTGACCGTTGGCATCCGCTTTTCACGGTAGCTCTGTGATATTCTTGGCGGATCTTTGGTTTTGGGGGCGGTTTTGTGTAAATCCTGAAGTTTTAAATTGCCATCAGCTTGCCAGTTTTACCAGAATCAAAAAGATAATTGACGCACTGCTGGGATGGTGATAAAATCCCCCTTCGCAGTTACGGGCGCGTAGCTCAATGGCAGAGCAGTGGCCTTTTAAGCCATTTGTTGAGAGTTCGAGCCTCTCCGCGCTCACAAAAAAAGGAATCCTCTTTGCGGGGGATTCTTTTTTTTGCCGCGAGTCCCCATTGATGGGATGGCATTCGAGCCTCTCCGCGCTCACATAAAAATTCCGGCTCTTTGGGGTTTTCCGTGAACCCTTCACACGGATTTTCACGGATAAACCCCAAAAAGCCGTTTATAAGCTCTTGAAAATCCGTTGTCGTCAGTGTAATCCGTGGCCCCAAAAAGGCCTTATCACGGAAATTCCCAGAGTCCCAGAATCCCGCCAAGGTGATTCTTTGTTTTATAATTTCCCCGGCCAAAAATTGCGGGTTTCACATGAATAGGACTTATGCGGAGGAAAAGTGACCGAAGTTACCAGGATAAAGCTGTCTTTGTCGAATGCGTACATTTTGCGCGGACGCAAAACCATCCTGCTGGATAGCGGCTCGCCGCGCGAGGGAGTCAAAATTCTGCGCGCGCTGGCGCGGATGGGCATTGAGCCAAAGGATTTTTCGCTGATTCTGCATACGCATGCCCATTTTGACCATGCCGGGAGCACGCTGGAACTCAAACGCTGGATCAACGTCCCGACGGCGGTTCACGCGGCGGATGCGGCCATGCTGGCGCGTGGACGGACGAATCTGCTCACGGCAACGAGGCCGGAGGGCGGGCTGATCAAACTGCTTTTGGGGAATAAGACTTTCTCCGGTTTCAAGGCCGATTTTGTCATCCAGGATGATATGTCGCTCAAAGATTTCGGCGTGGATGGCAAAATCATCTTTACGCCGGGGCATACTGCCGGATCGCTGTCAGTTTTGCTCAATGACGGTCAGGCCATCATCGGTGACTTGCTAATGGGCGGCAGTTTGGGTGGCAACCTGTTTGCGGCGCGCCCGAACTATCATTACTTTGCTGAAAGCATGGATGACGTCCGCGCCAGTATCAAGAAGCTGATGGGTTTCAAGCCCAAGCGCCTGTATGTCGGTCACGGCGGGCCGTTGACGCCGGAAGCTGTCATCGAACGATTTTCGCGCGATATTCAATTTCAGAGGAGATGAGTATGTCAGATTTGCATGTGATTTTCGGTACCGGCCCGCTGGGCAAATGGACGGCGCGTGAACTTGTCAAAATGGGGAAGTCCGTCCGCATGGTCAACCGCTCCGGGAAGGCGGACCGGCTGCCAGTTGAAGTGGAGGTGGTGGCGGGCGATGCCTATGATGCGCAGAAAAATATTGAATTGACCAAAGGCGCGGCGGTGGTTTATCAATGCGCCCAGCCAGCCTACTTTGAGTGGGCCGAGAAATTCCCCCGTTTTCAAACCGCGATCTTGGATGCGGCCGCCAAAAATGGCGCGAAACTGGTCGTTGGCGATAACCTGTATATGTACGGAGAACCCCACGGACAGCCCATCCGCGAAGATTTGCCCTATCAGCCGCACACCAAAAAGGGCAAAATCCGCGCGGAGATGGCGAACGCCGTCATAGAAGCGCATCGCAGCGGCAAAGTTCGCGCGGCGATTGGGCGCGCCTCCAACTTCTTTGGCCCTGATGACCATGTCGTGACCGATCTGGCTATCCGCCCGGCTTTGCAGGGCAAAACGATCAACCTGTTGGGGCGCACCGACCAACTGCACAGTTTTTCCTATGTCCCCGATTTTGGGAAATTGTTGGCGACTCTCGGCACCCACGAGGAAGCGTTTGGGCAAATCTGGTTTACGCCCAGCCCGACGGCTGTGACGCAAAAGGAATTGGTCCAATTGATGGAGGCTGAACTGGGCCGGCCGGTGAAAGTGTTGGTGGCCGGGAAAACGATGATGAGTTTGCTCGGTCTGTTCAACCCGATGATGCGCGAAACGGTCGAAATGATGTACGAGTGGACTGCTCCATTTGTGGTCGATACCAGCAAAGCCGAAAAAGCCTTTGGCTGGAAAGGCACCCCGCTGAATGTGGCGATTAAAGAAACGCTGGCGTGGTGTCGAGAGAATGATTAAAGACCCGGTGAAATGGTGAGCAATAAAAAATCGGCAGGTTTTTCCTGCCGATTTTGATTTCCGCTTATTCGAATTTTAGTTGTTCGAGCATTTTGGGATGCAAAGCCTGGCTGGCCGCCAGGATGGATATGGGCGCAGCCAGGTAATTCGAGCCGCCAGTGATGTTGGTGACGAGCGCCCCGGCTTCCTCGGCAATCAACCCGCCTGCGGCCAAATCCCAGGCTTTGAGAGAAAGCTCCCAATAGCCATCGAGGCGCCCAGCGGCGATGTAGCACAGGTCAAGGGCGGCGGAACCCAGTCGGCGCACGCCCTGAGTCATTTTGCCGAGTTTGACAAAGAAGTCAAAGTTGCTGGGTTTGGCGTTCCACGAATCGTAGGGGAAGCCCGTTACGAGCAGGCTTTTTTGCAATTCGTCACTCGTGCTGGCTTTTAGTGGGCGGCCATTGACCCAGGAACCTTTTCCACGCTCGGCGCTGAACATCTCGTCGCGCATCGGGTCGTATACGGCGCCGAGAATCACCTGTCCGTGATAGGAATAGGCGATCGAGACGCAGAACAAGGGCACGCCGTGGGCGTAATTGACCGTCCCATCGAGCGGATCAATGATCCACAGGTGTTCCGTCTGATCAGCGCTGGCGCCCGATTCTTCGGCTAGGAAACTGTGTCCGGGGAAGAGACGGCTGATCTCGTCGATCAGGAACTTTTCGGAGGCATGGTCAACTTCTGTGACCAGGTCAATCACTCCCTTATAATCCACCTTGTGATCTTTTTCGTAACTTTCAGACAAAATTTGGCCGGCCTGGCGCGCGAGACGCTCCAGGTCGGCCAGGGTAGGCAGTGTCATGATTATTTTCCAGTTTCTTTTAATTTATCGAGCGTGTTGTAAATTTCGGCCAGCTCATCGTGGATGGTCTGACGGTCGTTCAGGGCCTGTTGAAGCATGGCCTGAAAGGCTGGGCGCTGTTCGGTGGGCAGGGTTGGAATCAGCCGTTCAGTGCGGATGATCTGGGTATTCTTGTGGCGCAGCTTTTGTTCGAGGCGCTCGCGGTAGCCTTGATAAAATTCTTTGGCATTGAGCGGTTTTTGCGCGGCGGCGGGATCCTCAAGCATGATTTCCGCAATGGTCAGCAGGAATTCTTCGGTGTCGATCGGCTTCTCGATGAAGCAGGTCGCGCCCAGGCTCATGGCAAAATTCTTGTCTTCAGGTGTCACATACGTGGCAGACAGGAAGATGACTGGGATGGCGAGCCGATCGAGATCGGATGTGCGCAGTTTTTGGATGAAGGCAAAGCCATCCATGCGCGGCATGAGAATATCAGTGATGATTAAGGCCGGGGTGGTCTTTTCGATCGCTTCAAGCGCTTCCACGCCGTTGTGCGCGCTGATGACTGAATACCCTTTAAATCGCAGCGTAATCTCGATCAATTCGAGGATGTTGGGCACATCTTCCACTACCAGAATTGGACCTTGTCTCATAAGATTATTTTACTCCTTATTGACGTATTCCGACCCGATTATTTGCTCCAGATTCTGCGGCCCAGCGCCGAAACGGCCAATTCGACGGCCAACGCGGCGGTTTGATTCTGAACATCCAAAATGGGATTGACTTCGACCAGATCCATGCCGATGAGTTTTCCCGTTTCCGCGGCCATTTCGCAGGCGAGATGCGCTTCACGGTAAGATAACCCACCCGTAACCGGAGTCCCGACACCGGGGGCGTGGTGCGGGTCGAGCGAGTCCACGTCAAAAGACAGGTAAATGCCATCCACTTCCTGCGAGATTTGCGCGATGGCCTGTTCCATCACCCGGAACATGCCCAGACGGTCAATCTGTTCCATATCGAGCACCGTCACCCCGGTTTCGCGCAGATTCTTTTTTTCGCCTGCATCCAGGTCGCGCGCGCCGATGACGGCCACGCGCCGGGAATCCAGGACTGGTTCACTTTCATCCCACAACCGGACCAGGCGCGGATCGCCCAGCCCGCACAAGGCTGCCAGTGGCATGCCGTGGATGTTCCCTGAAGGCGTGGTTTCGGCCGTATTGAAATCCGCGTGCGCGTCAACCCAAATGACGCCTAATTTCTTGTGCTTGGCGGCTCCGCGGATGGAGCCGAGCGCAAGGCTGTGATCTCCGCCAATCACGAGCGGGAAATGCCCGCTTTGAATCGATGTGGCAACGGCGCCAGCCGTGCGGCGCGCCATGGGCACAATACAATCGATGTATTTGAGATTTGGTTCGCTGATATTGCACATTTCGGCGATGGCTACTTCCACATTGCCGTGGTCTTCAATGGTGTGGCCGATCTTTTGCAGTTCCCGGTGTAAATGGGCGTAACGGATGGCACTCGGGCCCATATCCACACCGCGCCGGTCTGCGCCCAGGTCAATTGGAACGCCAATAATATCGACTTGCATGATTTTCTCCCAGTTTTACAGTTCGCCGTTCCATTCAGCGATCAAGCGTTTGAAATATTCATCCAGGTATTGATGACGTTCCGCGGCGATGGCTTTTCCGGTTTTGGTAAACATGCGTTCTTTGATTTTGCTCAATTTGAATAGATGCTCGTGGTATGCGGTATGCGGCTCGTCAGGCTCTTTTGTGCCGGTTTCCAGGAACTGCTGCGAGGGCTGCGCATAAAATGGACGTGGCACGCGCGCCGAAAAGGACACCACACGAGCAACTCCCACCGCGCCAATGGCATCCAGCTTATCGGCATCGAAGATGATCTGCGCCTCCAGCGTTTGCGGCAGCTCGGATGTATCCCGGAAGCGGTGCGCGCGGATGCAGTGCTGAACGGCGGCGATGCGTTCCGCACTCCAGCCTTCGGCGGATAACACGTCAGCGGCGAAATCGGCGGAGGTGTGGTGGTGGTTGGCGCGTTTGGCCTTGTCGTCGGGATTGCTGCCTTCCGCGTCGTGGAGAAGGGCGGCAGCGTGGATGATTTCCAGGTCCGCGCCTTCAGCCAGGGCCAATCGTTCGGCCATGCGGTAAACGCGCAGGATGTGGTCAAAGTCGTGGACGGGATCGGAATCCGAATACCAGGTGCGGGCTTGTTCAATCGTTGGCATAGGTCTATTATCGCAGAAAAAACTGTTTCATGGATCAAGCCTTTCTGCGCAAAGTGTCCCAAAAACCCGACTTCCCCTCCCGCCTGTCCCTTATCGCCTGTATAATTGACTTATGATTGAACTGACGATCCCCGGGCGTGGGGACTTGAGCCTTGAGCATCTGGTGATGGATGTGAATGGCACCCTCGCGGTGGATGGTATACTGATGGATGGTGTAGCCAGGCGCATCGCTAATTTGCGTGACCGGCTGACGGTGCATTTGCTGACGGCTGATACGCATGGTGGACAGGCTGCCATTGACCATCTGCTCAACCTGCAGGCTGTTCGGATTCAGCGCGGCGACGAAGCCGGGCAAAAAGCCGCTTACGTTCGCCAACTGGGTGCGGAGCATGTGGCGGCCATCGGTCAGGGCGCAAACGACGCCAGTATGTTAGCCGCAGCCGCCCTGGGAATTTGTGTGATGTCCATAGAAGGGCTGGCAGTGGAAGCTCTCAATTCATCAGATTTGCTGATGCCCGATATTTTAAGTGCCCTTGATTTGTTTGATAGACCGTTGCGATTGATTGCGAGTTTGCGCAAATGACATTTCCCGAAGATGAAAACCCTTTAGACAACGGCCCGGAGCCGTTCGAACCAGCTGAAGATCCGTCCGCTGAGGCTGCGCCAGAAGAACAACCTGACGAACCGGCCCAGGTGGTTGGACGGGTGCCACGCTTCCCGCTCCAGCCAGAAGCTGCACCGGAGTTTGATTTCCCGCGCATGGATGATGACGTCGCGGCTTTTCGCCGTGAGCTGGATGAGTTTCAGTTTAAGTCCGCTGCGCAAAACGCTGAAAGCGAACCAAGTATTGCGGTCAGCCAATCCCAACGTCGACGCCGAAGAACTTCACGCATTGTCGAGCGCCCTGATGCCAGTCAATTGAGTGATCGACTGGAATCAATCGCCCACCGCGCCTCACCCACCTTCGATTTTTTTGTTTTTTCCTTTCTCAGCGGCTGCATTTTGGGCATCGGCTACATTTTGGATGCCCCGGCTATTTTGCTGATCGGCATCCTGGTTGTTCCCCTGCTGGCTCCCTGGGTGGGGGCGGCGCTGTCCGCCGCGACGGGCGAAAACCGCTTCTTTGGACAAACTTTCGGCGGTTTTCTGACCGCTGTCTTGATGGTTTTCAGCCTGGCGGCGTTGGCCGGTTTGGCTTCGCGCATTTTTCAGCCGCTGACGGCCTCGCAAGCGTTTTTACATGCCCGCCTGTGGTGGCCTGACTTGCTATTGCTGGTGATTGGCACCGTGGTGCTGATTATCTCCTTCATCCAGTCGGATGAAAAACCGATCCTTGCCAGCCTGATGCTGGCGTATGAAATTTACCTGCCAGCCAGCGCAGCCGGGTTTGGTTTGGGTTCCGGGGTGCAGGGCCTGTGGCCTGAAGCCGTGCTGGTTTTCAGTATCCACCTGGCGATTTCGCTGATTACCAGTCTCATCATCTTCTTTTACATGGGATTCCGCCCGCTGGAGCCCAAAGGTTATGCCCTGACGATTGGCATTGTCCTGATTGGGCTGGTGATCGTCGCCGGATTTGCCGGACTCGGCAGCCTGATTAATGTGCGCGGCGACCAGGCTTCAGCCACACCTGCGCCGATAAGCACCCCCACCATCAGCCCGGCCCTGGTACTATTGACCACTCCCAGCCCCACGCTGAGTTTGAAGCCCGTCCCTAGTCCATCAGCCATTCCCGTCCGACCGAGCGTTACTGTTACACCCACCCTGGATGTCACACCTGGCCCCACGCTTTTGCCCACGCCGATCTATGGACGGGTGCAATCCGAATCTGGCGGCGTGTACGTGCGCATCAAACCGGCGGGAACGACGATTACCACCGTTGAAAATGGTTATCTGGTTGAAATTCTGCCTGACAAGCCCATCATCCTCGAAGGCTCCACCTGGATTCACGTGATTATTCAAACCCCAAATCGAGAGATTAATGGCTGGGTGCTGCTAAACCTGATCACCACGGCAACGCCCTTTGGATCCCCGTAACAACCCAAAATATTGACAATTCTCGTCGTGCGGAAGTCATCCTTCCGCACATCTTTCATTATGGAGAAACTCTATGCCCATTCACTTCGGCACCGACGGCTGGCGCGCCGTCATCTCAGATACATTTACTTTCAGCAATTTGCGCATGGTGGCGCAGGCCATCGCTGATGCGGCTGCTTCAGAGCATTGGGATATCAGTTCCACCCCGAACGTTGACCCGAAAAAATTTGTGGTCGGTTTCGATACCCGTTTTCTTTCAGACCGCTATGCTTCGGAAGTTGCCCGTGTGCTGGCTGCCAATGGATTCCGCGTATTGCTGGCCCAGGCCGATGCGCCCACCCCGGCCATTTCTTACGCCGTAAAGCATCACAATGCGGCGGGCGGCGTAATGATCACCGCTTCGCACAATGCGCCGCGTTATAACGGCGTCAAGCTCAAGGCTTCTTATGGCGGTTCTGCCCTGCCCGAACAATGCCGTCGCGTGGAAGTGTATATCAATGACAACGAGGAGCAGGCGCGCGGCCCAAACCTGATGGATTACAACCAGGCCAAGCAAAACGGCCTGATTCAGAAATTCAACCCGCTCCCGACTTATTTCGACCACTTGCGGACGCTGATCAACACGGATGTGATTGCTGAAAATCCCCAGCGTTTCGTGATCGACTCGATGTATGGTTCCGGGCGCGGCACGATTCGTTCATTTTTACAGGGCATTGGATGTGAAATTACCGAAGTGCGCGGAGAAATGAATCCCGGCTTTGGCGGAGTCCATCCGGAGCCGATTGCAAAAAACCTCGGGGCGCTGACCGGCGCTTTGGGCGCAGGCCTGGGCAGTTTTGGCCTGGCCACCGATGGCGATGCTGACCGGATTGGCGCGATGGATGAGCGTGGCGTGTTTGTTGATCCGCACAAGATCATGGCGCTCTCTTTGCGTTATCTGGTGGAACAACGCGGCTGGAGCGGTGCCGTGGTGCGGACCGTTTCCACGACCCGCATGATCGACAGACTGGCGAAGCGTTACGGCTTGCCCGTTTACGAAACTCCCGTGGGTTTCAATCACATTGCTGATTATATGATGAGCGAGGATGTGTTGATCGGCGGCGAAGAATCGGGCGGAATTTCGTTCAAGGGACACATTCCCGAAGGCGATGGGCCGATTATGGGCTTGCTGTTGGTGGAAATCATCTCCCAGGCGAAGAAAACCCTCGGTGAATTGGTCTCTGATTTGCTGGAGGATGTTGGCCCGGCCTTTTACGAGCGCGCCGATCTGCGTTTGAACCGCCCGGTGGCGAAGCAAGAGATGACGGATATGCTGGTGAAAAATGCCCCGGCTGAAATCGGCGGCGTGAAAGTCGGCGAAATCTCCACACTGGATGGGGTGAAGTACATCATGGCGGATGATTCCTGGCTGTTGATCCGCCCTTCAGGGACGGAGCCGGTTCTGCGGGTGTATGCTGAAGGGCGATCAATGCAGTTGGTCAAGGCTTTGCTGGGGTATGGGCAAAAGGTGGCAGAGAGCGTGGTCTAAATTTATCGGCGGGCCGGTGACGGGTGCGTGCTTTTGCGCCGGTTTGGTGGAGTAAAGTCTGGTTAAATAAAAATGCCCGGGCGGGGAAACCGTCCGGGCGTTATTTTTTAACCAAAAAAGATTAGTGGCTGAGCGGCGTTTGGCGCAAGCGGCGTGCCAGTAATATGACTGCGACCAGAATGATGGAAAGGATGAACAGCCCAGGTAGCCCGACTTCATCGGCGAAACCGGTTTTTGCGAGTTGTTGCGTGGCTGCTGCGGCGGCCAATTCGGTTCCGGGTGTTCCCGGGGTGCCAGTTTGGGCAACAGTTGTGGCCTGAGCGGCTGCCAGTTGGGTCTGCAGGGCCTGGACGGTGGCTGTGGCCGGGTCGCTGGTGGGAACGGTGCTGGCGGTGGGGGTGGCGAATACCACGACCGGGGTTTCAGTGGGCGCCGCGGTGCTGGTTTCGGTAGGCGGCAGGGTTGGGGTAAACAGCGCGGCCTCTTGGGTTTGCTGTTGGATGCCGAAGGCCTGGGTCATGGCTGCTGCGTTCGCTTCAGATGTCATTTGCAGGTTGGCTTTTTGGCCCGGCAAAATGAGCAGGGCGTAGACTGCCATGCAAACGAGCGAGAGTAACACGATGCCGCCGAGAACGATGGCAGCGATTAGAAAGGTGCGGTTGTTGCTTTCGCCGCCCTCGGGCTGTTCAGGATCGGACGGTTCTGGTGCTGGTGATCCTGCGTTAGGTTGGGATTCGTCATCGTCGAATACAAATGTGTTGGCCATGATTTTTTCTCCTTGCCTGGGTAGGTATATTTTACCCCAGCACTTCCAGATTGGTGAGTGGAACGAGTATTTGGTCTCCGCTTTCCAGGCGCACTTCGGCGACCCTGGCTTGCAGGCCATTGGGCAGATGAACCGGGCTGGCGCGTAATTGCATCAGGGTGCCAATCTGCGCGGGGCTGGCCAGGTGAATGACGCGGACGGTTTGCCCGGGAGCGAAGGTTTCCACTTCGCGCGGTTCAGGTGGTTCTTGCGTAAAGGGTAAGGGAATAAAGACTTCGGGGCGGGAGCCGTTCTGCCGGTTGTAGACTTCGGCGTTGAGAGTCACATCACGTTTGATGTTGGTGGAGAGCAGCTTGTAAGCAGTTGAGTTCATTGGGCGTCGGCCAAAACCATCCAGGATGATGATGGGGAAGTTGGCCTGGGCCGCCAGTGGCAGCAGCGCTGGTGAAATGCTCGCCAGAATCAGTCCGCGCACGGGCAGTTCGCTGGCGTTTTTGATGACGGCCGGACTATCAGTGTAACCACCCAGTATGATGGAGCCGCGAACGCTGACATCCAACCGGTTGGCGTCGAAGACTTCGTCGGGGCCGTCCATGGCGCTGACCATCACACCGGTTTCAAGCCGTCCATTGCCCCACAAGCCCTGGACGACGGCCCCGGTGGAGCGAATGACTACGCCACGCTCGCCGATGACTTCGGTGATGACGCCCGGAATTCCGGCGGCAAGCTCAAAGGATGAGCCTCCCGTCTCGACGATCAGTTTCCCGCCGCCGATCGCCACAATCCGCCCATCAGCCGGGGATTTGGCTTCGCGGGCAAACAGGCCGGTTGTTTCGGCGATGACTTCGCCTTTGCTGATCTTTTGGTTTTTTTTGATTTTGACCAGGGCCGCCGCATTTTGTGGAGAAACGCCAAGTAATTGGGCTACATCCACGATGATGTGCTGGCGTCCAACGATGGCTTCCGCCACGACGTCGGTCGGGTTTACTTTTTGGCCGAGTTTGGCGATGATGCGTCCATCAATGGGCAGCATGCGTTTGCGGACAATGGTGGTCAGCGGGAGGATGTGTGTGAACGATGCCAGCATGTTAGCCTCCCAGGGTGGTGATCCACTTTTGCGCCAGGTTGCGGCGCTGTCCGACGTCGGTTGGCAGGCGCAGCGGACGTCCGCGCGCGTCGATGACGATGCCCAGCGATGATCCGATCACATCAACTTCACCGGCGCGGCCCGGCCCCAGGCCAACATCGGCGCGATGGAGCGGGCGTAGTTGCAGACGGGCTGTCTGGCCATTTTCCAGCGGCAGGATTTGCAGGTCGCCCATCTTGACTTCGCTGGCCATTTCGCTATTATCGTCTCTGATGAGCTTGGCGCGTACGATGGGCGTGCCATAGGCCACGTCACAGATAGGCGAAATGACCGTGGCAAGATAACCCAGCGCGCCCGAATCGATTACTTGCACGGGCAGGATGTTGTTGACTTCGGCGATTGCGCCGAGCATGGCCAGTAAATTGTTCTGGTCGAGCGCCAGGGTGGCGATTCCGGCGGGCTGGAGGCCGTCGAGCAGCATGAGCAGTTTTTGTCCGGTTGTGGCTGCGCTGGTGATGGCTGCGCCCCCGGCCAGTATCGGTTCAAAAGCTGGTAGGAGCCCATTGCGCGGGCGGAAACGTCCCGGCAGGCGTTGCAGCATCCAGCTTGAAGCCAGCTGCAGATTCTGACGCACGATGGCCTGTTCGATGGCCAATTCTTCCTTAGTCGCCGGGATGGCCCCAGGGTAGACCGATTTTTGATACAGATAGTCGCGCACGGTGCTGGCGGGAATATCCAGCGGCAGCCAGCGCGCAATCTCATCCAGCGTTGTCAGCTTGAGTAGATTATCCAGCGCCTCGCCCAGGCCGAGTTGGGGGAACACATTCAGGTGCAGATCGCCCTCAAAGGAGGCGCCCATCGAAACGGCTGAAGCGCCAATGTCAACGCTCAGTACGCCTTTCCCCGAGTTGTAGTAACTCGACAGGAAACGCACCATCCGTCCCTGTGCATAGGAGGTCGGCAGGATGATTCCGCCTGAAAGAGTGCGGGCTTCTTCCAACTCAGGCATTTGTTTCTGGCGGATTTCGACGACCATATTGGCCAGTTCGCGTTGCGCGGGGGCCAGATCTTCCACTTCCAGCGTGGGCCGGATATTGGGGCTGATGTGGATGGAAGACGCGATGTTACTGAGCGACCCTTTCACTTCCTGTGCTAGCTGCTTGTTTCCGGCGTACAGAACTGCCGGGCGTTTGGTTTCGGGAAGCAGGTATGCGGCCAGGCCGATGATTTCCAGTATTTTTTGGGTGGAATGGGATGCGCCGCCATCCATGCCCCCGGCGATCAGCACCAGCTCGGGGCTGTGGCGGACGATGTCATCCACCTGCTCATCGATGTGGCGCGGGTCGTTGAGATTGATGCTGTCCACCACGCGGATGTAGGTGGTTTGCGCTAGGCTTTCGACGGATTTGAGCGACACATCGGGCAGCAGGCCGACAATCAGCGTTTTGATGGCTGAGCCGAGTGACAGGGTGGTCACCATGCTATCCATCCCGGAGCCATCCGGCTGGGACGGGATCGTCAAACGACCTTCGTCATCCATCAAGGGTTTGCCGATCAGTGTTTGCAGGTTTTCGATGGCGAGTTGTACGCCGAGCATGGCATTCCGCACGGGTGGGTTGGAGGTGGTCGGGGATTGCCCCATTCCGATAAATCGGTAGCGGCCTTCCACCACGTCAAAATAAGTGGCGCGTGTGTTGACTGCGCCGATATCGACTGCCAGTATTGAGTTACCTTCGATGAGTGAAGTTGGCATAAGGATTAATAGATGAACTTTGATAATATCTGGTCAAAAAATAATACGATGGATTGCACCCGGTCGACAAAGGCGGCTAGCGCGGCTGCCAGCACTCCGGCGAAAATGGCGCCCAGCGTGATGGCGATAAAGACCTGTCCCAACAGGGCGAAGAAGCTCACAAACCAGCCGCGTTTTCCGGCGGAGTTGTTGCGGCTACGCACCGTGAACTGGAAATAAGCCAGGGTGACGATTGTTCCCACCAGGGCGAACGTGCCGGTCAGCAAATTCCCTGCCACAGCCCCCAGGCTGATGCTGGATCTCACGTCGAACATATCCGCCGCGGCGAGCACCTGTGGGAAAAGGGTTCCCAGCACGGCGCCGGATACGGCTGCGGCGGTGCCGATGCCGACCAGCAATGCCACGACGGGGCGTCCCATCCACTCGAAACGGGCGGACATTTTCGTCAATAGAAACAAGCCCATAATCAGGGGAAAAGCCAGCAGAATGCGATCCTGCATGGTCCCATTGACCAGTGGCAGGAACATCTTATTGACAATGACCTGCCGGAAGACCACCACTGCGATATAACCGACTGAAACGCCCGCAAAAGCATGGATGGCCAGCCGGAAACCGGGATTGTCGCCCACTACGTAGCTCAAAATGAGCACTGTGAACAGAAAGCTGAGAAAACCTGTGATGATGTCTGTTTGAATAGCGCCCGGCATTTAAGCCTCGTCCTGTTCCATAGCAGAGCGGCGAGCGCGCAGGCTGGTCATCAGCCCCCAAACCCCGCCAATGATGATGAGTAATTCGGTGGCGAGCAGACCTGCCCCGAAGGCGTCCCAGTTCATGCGCGCCGGGCCATCTTTGCCCGCGGCGCTTTCGTACAGCGCTGCGCCTTCCAGCCCGGCCACCAATCCCTTGATTTGACCGGAGAGCAGGTAGGGTTGCAGCATTGGTTCGGCCTGTGCGCTGATCAGCATCAGCAAGGGAGTTCCCGCCAGGGCCGCTTCAGATTGTTCAATCCACAGGCGTCCGGTATCGGGATTGTCAGTCATCACCACCAGTGCCGAAAAATCGGCCAGACGGTTGACTCCCGCCATGGAGGGCGTGTCCCATAAATTACCCAGGATGGTATCCTGCCCGACGGTTGTCTTCGGCCTGTCAGAAAAGACTTTAATTCCACCAGCGCCGCCCGGCAGGTATCCGAGGTTCACATACTGCGTGCCTGCCACATAAGTGCTTGAGACCTTTTGCATCAAGCGTTCCGCCATGTAGCTGCCCATTGGCGAAGTGGAAATGAAGGCCAGCCGCGCCTGTTTGTCCACCAACTGAGCCAGCACTGCTCCGGCAGCCGGTTCCAATTCGCCGGCAAATCCCGGCTGATAATCGACCACCAACAAGACCGGCGCGCCTGCGGGAATATTATTCGTCGTTTCAATAAAGGCGCTGATGGTGCTTTTATCTGTGGAAAGCTGCGGCGCAGGGAATATTCTGGTTCCCAGAATCGCCGGTATCAAGACCACCAGCAACAAGACCGCCGCAATCACCAGGCGCAAGGGCCGTATGACTTGCGTTTGGGTCGATTTTTTGACCGCTTGCGGCGTGTTTTCAGAATTTAAGAGATTTTCAAGCAGTGCGGCCTGCGCCAGCTGGGTTTCATTCGCCAGTAATTTGATCGAAAAAACTTTGGGCTTATGCGCTTCCGGCAATCCGGTTTGGCCCGGCAAGGTATTACGCAGTCCGGCCAGCGGTCCCTGATTCTCAAAGTTATCCAATTCGCCGTCTTCATCAGCGTCCGAGATGACCGCTTCCATCGGGCGCATGGCTTGCACCCAAGAAGGCAATTCAGCCGGTCTCAGATCGGCATCGTCGGGCTGATCCTCCGCCGGGGCGTTTTTTTGTTCCACTTTTGGCGGCGTAAATCCAGAAAGCCAATCGGGTACTTCCATGTCCAGGATCGCATCCAGGTTTTGTTCTTCGCCGGAAACGTTGAAGGAGATGGGATCTTCCGTTTCTGGAGCAGGGGCTTCCATTGGAGCGGATTCCGCTTTGGCGGGTTTGACCGGTTCAGGTTGACCCTCAGCCTCTGTCGCCGTTTCGATAGCTACAGCCCCGGCGGACAGGTTGTTCATCCAATCAGGTAGTTCCGCCTCGACAGGCAAACTCGCGGCTGGAGCTGTGGGTAGGATTTGTTTCGCGGCAGGCGCCTCGGCAGGTCCGCCGAGATTGGCCATCCAATCGGGTAATTCACTGTCTGCAATGATCGGCTTAAGTTCTTGCAGTGCGCCGGTATTAAATGGTTTTGAGGCGCGCACGGCTTTTTCATCCGGTTGTTCGCCGATCGCCTCGGCCAGCCAGGATGGCAAATCCCCATCGATGGGAGCCGCCGGTTCTTCAGCGGTCAGCGCCTGTTCCTGCCCGGAATCCATCCAATCGGGCACTTCAGCTGCGGAGGCTGGTTCCGGTTCAATTTCAGCCTGCGCGGGAGCGGGGGCCGCATGATCTTGCAGGCTGCTGATCCAATCCGGCAGATCGGCGGCGGGCGGCTGGTTTTCAACCGGGGCTGCGTCATTGCGGACAGGTTCTGCGCCGAGATTTGACAGCCAATCGGGCGTGTCGATGCTTGATATGGCCGAGGCCGAGGTTTCATCGGGGGTAAACGTGCCGCCCAGGTCGGACAGCCAATCAGGCGCGCTGCCAGCCGAGATATTTTCTGGCGGAGCTTCCAAATTTGGAGCTTCGATTCCGGTTCCCAGGCTGGAGAGCCAGTCCGGGGTGTTATCGTCAGGGGCGGAAGTCTGTCCCAATGAGCCGGATTCAGGCTGCGGGATGGATTCAGTGCCTGTTTCGGAGAGAGACGCCAGCCAGTCGGACATATCCTGGCCCGCGAGCGGGTCAAAATCCGCTTGTGCGGCGGGCGTATTCTCCGCAGAACCGGAGCGGGCGGTTTCATCTTGCGCTTTGAGATCCGCGAGCCAATCAGGCGTATCATCAGCGACCTGCGGAGCGGATTCGGCGTTTTCGTCAAAGTTAAATGTGATTGGCTGCGTGCCAAAGCCCCAGTTTTGCTCAGACTCGGCAGGTGGTTCCGGCTCCGGGTTGGAGTCAAGCTGCCAATCGGGAGTTTGCGCCTGTTCCTGGTTCGGTTCAGCGGGCTCCGGGGCGGCAGTCGGCAGGCTGCTTTGCAGGCTTTTCAGCCAATCGGGGGTTTCGTCATCATCTTCCCCGGCCTGCGAGAGCCCGGCCAGAAGATCGAGTGGGGCGGCCTTGGGGGGCGCAGGTTTTGCCACCGGCGGCTCCGCTGGGGCAGAAGCTGGCGCTTCTTTTTTGGTTGCGTTGCGGATGTCCCTGAGCCAGCCGGGTAGGGTGCTTTCCAGATCAGACGTTTTTGTTTTTACCGGCATATCGCCGGGGTGAATGGGCGCCAGTGGTTCGGTGGCATTTCTATTCAACGCGCTGCCGCAATACTGGCAGGTTTCGACATTTATAGGATTCTGTTTTTCGCAAGTGGGACAAATTGAAGTATTCATCAATTTTCCCCGTAAGGCCGGTCGGCCCCAAGCAAAACGCGCAGGCCGGTGGTGAGTGTGCCCAGCGCCACGCCGATTAATATGCCACGCGCGCCGCCCGCGGTCAGGGCGTTTGAGATGAAGGGTTTCACCCAGTCGCTCAGGAAGGGTATTTGTCCGATGAAGGGCAGGGGGGCTGAGCCAAGCAGGATGATCAACGTGGTTGAAAGGAATATGATCGAGGTCAGGTTACCGCGCAGGCGTAAAAGTCTCACGCTGG
Source organism: uncultured Anaerolineae bacterium (assembly GCA_903838415.1). GTDB lineage: Bacteria > Chloroflexota > Anaerolineae > Anaerolineales > Villigracilaceae > UBA5195. Next base: position 27,648 of record CAILYI010000103.1, read on the forward strand.
CATAAACCAGCGTGACCGCCAGCACGGCCATCAGGCTGATTTCGGCCGGGATCATGATGCCATTCAAAATGACATGCTGAAGTTGTTCAAAAACCGGGGTAATGCTCACGGTGGCTGTCAGCAGCAGGAAAAAGAGCAGCACCAGGCTGTAGACTGAGCCAGGTCGCCGCTCGTGGATTTTTTGCAGGTGGACGGCGAACAGATTCCATATCCCGACCAGCATTGCCACCCCTGCCAGGATGACCGCCCATTGCAGCAGGATGAAGCCAAATCCGCTGACAGCGGGCAGGCTGATAAAATAGCCCAGCAAGACGATAATTCCAACACTGATTGCGATGACAGCATTGGCAGCCGCAAAGACACGTTTCACAATACACCTGCCATTTTTAGCGCCGGCCCGGCCAGCAGGGCCAGGATGATGAACCAGCGCAGAATATCTTGCACCAGCAGGCTGGCAGAATGGGAGGCTCCCGCTTGAAGGTAGGCTCCGGCCGCGAACAACTCTTCGCCAATCAGTGGCTCAGATGACGCGGCATATAACACAGCTTGCGCTGTCAGGTTGTCGCTGGCGGCAATTACGTTGGCGTTTTGCCGGTCCGCGGATTCAGTCAGCAGGCCGACTTCAGGTCCAAAGTTGCCAATCAGCACATTGGATGAAATGCTCTCATCTCGAATGGCTGGCATCACGCCTGCCACGTAGGCCAGCGGCGTGAAACCGGTAATCCGGGCGTTATTCATATCAAAAGCATGATCCACAGCGACAGTATTGTGCGCTGCGCGCAGGGTGTCCTGCGCGAGCAGGTTGAGCAATCCGCTGCCGGTGGTGGCGACGGGCGGCCGGTCGCTGAGGGAAGTGACTTCTCCCAGGCGGCGTAGCAAAGCCAGCCCGGCCAGCGCGGAGGCGCCTGCCGGAGTCAGCACGCTGCCATTGCCTAACGCCACGTGCAGGCGCGTGCCATCTTCCACGACCAGGCTTGCGGCGCGGCGGATGCGTGAAAAAGCTCTAATATTGCGAAATGAAAAAGGGGAACGCCGGTGAATGAAGGCAAGCAGGGCGATAAAAAAAGATACCAGCGCCACGATACCGAGTCCGGCAAAACCTGTGGGGGTCACTACGGCTGTCCTTTCAGCAGGGCGGCAAAGGCCCTGGCTTCATCTTCTTGCTCCAATAAATTTGCCAGTGCGCTAAATCCCTGCGTGGCGGTGGATGGAATCAGCGGTTGGCTGATGTAAAGCAGCTGCGCCCCCAAAATATTGAGCGGCCCGGCGGCCTCAAGAACCCAGGCAGCCAGTTCTACCCAGCCCTGCCTGCGCAGAAAATCCATCCATATCGGCCAGTATGTGCGCGGCTCATCCATAATTGTATTAAAGTATAGCATAAATTATAGAACAGGCGTCACATGATTGTATATCGCCTGCATTGCAGGCGTCAAGGGAAAAGTTGTGCAGGCTTCAATAGTATAATCAGCGTGCTAAATCCTCATGGAGGCAAAATGACTGAACAAAAAATTCGTGTGCTGGTGGCCAAACCGGGTTTGGATGGACATGATCGGGGGGCAAAAGTGGTAGCCCGCGCCTTGCGTGACGCTGGAATGGAAGTCATCTATACCGGGCTGCGCCAAACACCAGAAATGATCGCCGAAGCTGCGTTGCAAGAAGATGTGGATGTGGTTGGCTTATCAATTTTGTCGGGTGCGCATATGGCCCTGGCTCCGCGCATTCTTGAACTGCTCAAGGCAAACGGTCAAACTCAGGTAAAAGTCTTTATTGGTGGCATCATTCCGGATGAAGATGTGGTTCGTTTGAAGCAGCTGGGCATCAGCGGTGTTTACGGCCCTGGCGCCTCAACCGAACAAATTGTTGCCGATATTCGTGGAGCAGTTTCTGGAGTTGCGGCGTAACATGTCGCTGGCTGATTCCGTCCTTAATGGCGACCGCCTCGCGCTGGCGCGCCTGTTGACTCGTGTGGAAAATGACACCATCGAAGGCCGCGAGGCACTCGACGTGCTGTTTCCGCACACCGGCAAGGCTCACTTAATCGGCGTGACCGGCGCTCCGGGCACCGGAAAGTCGACGCTCGTCAACCAGATCGCGCTCTCTTTTCGCAAGCTGGGACAGCGCGTGGCGATTGTGGCGATCGACCCATCCAGTCCGTTCACGGGCGGTGCTGTGCTTGGCGACCGGGTGCGCATGCGCGATCTGGCCGGGGATACGGGAGTCTTTATCCGTTCGATGGCTTCGCGTGGCTCGTTGGGCGGGTTGGCGCAGGCCACTGCCGGACTGGTGCAAGTCTTCGATTCCGCCGGTTTTGAAATAATTTTGATCGAAACCGTCGGTGCGGGGCAGAGTGAAGTGGATATTGCCCGGCTGGCGCATACCACGCTGGTGGTCGAAGCGCCGGGGCTGGGGGACGAAATCCAGGCCATCAAGGCTGGAATTTTGGAGATTGCCGATATTTTGGTGATTAATAAGGCTGACCGGCCCGGCGTGGAAAGTACCGAACGGGCGTTAAAAAATATGCTGGAAATGGCCCACCCGGTGCCGAAAATTTTCCAACATCACGGTCAAACGCTGACGGAAACTCTGCCCGACAACCCCAGCCCTAACGCCTCGCTGTGGTTTCCGCTCATTCAGCGGACGGTGGCAACTGACGGGGCCGGGCTGCCGCAGTTGATTGAGTCGATTCAGCGGCATGCGGCGCATCTACGCCAGAGTGGCGAGTGGCTCACCCGCGAGAGAGCCAGGCTGGAGGCTGAGTTTGATCTTTTTATCCAGCAAGAATTGGTTGCACGTTTTCGCGCCGGTCTCCCTGAAGCAAAACTCGCTCAAATAATGGAATCCATACAAAACCGCAAGATTTCTCCGCGCGAGGCGGTAAGTGTGTTATTAAATGGGGGCGTGTCATGATTTACGGAGAACGTATTCGCCTGCGCGGTGTTGAGAAAGAAGACCTGCCGCATTTCGTGGAATGGATGAACGACCCCGAGGTGATCGAAGGGCTGCTCGCCTTCTGGCCCATTTCGAGCGCTGACGAACAGCGCTGGTTTGAGCACCTGCCTGACCGTGAGCCGGTTGAGCGCCCGCTGTCGATCGATGTGCGCGCCGGGGAGGCGTGGCAGCATATCGGCAGTTGTGGATATCAGCATATCGAATGGAAGGCCCGCGAGGGCGAGATTGGTATTTCGATTGGCGTCAAAGCTCTTTGGAATCAGGGCTATGGTACTGAAGCGGTGAAACTGTTGCTCAAGCAGGGGTTTGAAACACTCAACCTGAACCGGATTTATTTACGTGTGAATGCCACCAACCTGCGCGCCATCCGTTCTTATGAAAAATGTGGTTTTGTTTTGGAAGGCCGGTTGCGACAGGCCCTTTATCAGTATGGAAGTTTTCAAGATTTGCTTATTATGAGCGTTTTGCGCTCTGAATGGGAATCATCCAATAGAGAGGTTTTGTAATGAGTCATCATTCGCATCGTGATATGAAGGTCTATGGGGGAATTAAGTTGTATGCCGGAACCGGCTCACCTGAATTGGCGCAGAAAGTGGCAGATTACGTTAATGCGCCGCTGTGCGGACGCGATATTATCCAATTTCCCAACGAAAATTTGTTTATCAAGCTCCATTCCAGCGTGCGTGGACAGGACGTGTATGTTATACAGACTACTTCTGCGCCTGTGCATCGCAACTTGATGGAATTGCTGATCCTGGTTCAGACGCTTAAGCTGGATTCTGCGGCGCGTATCACGGTGGCTCTGCCTTACCTGGCGTATGGCCGGTCGGATAAAAAAGACCAGCCGCGTGTGCCGATTACGGCGCGCCTGGTGGCCGACATGATCGAAGTGGCCGGAGCCGATCGATACATGGTGCTCGATCCGCATGCCGGCCAGGTTCAGGGCTTTTTCAGCATCCCCGGTGATGTTTTGACCGGTTTCCATCTGATTGCAGATTATCTAAAAGCCAAGCGCCCGCAGATGAAAGACCCGGTTGTCGTCACGGTTGATTTGGGATTTGCCAAAAAAGGCCGCAACGTGGCTGCTGAAATTGACGCGCCGATCGCTTTCATCGAAAAGCGACGTGTGGCGAATGACGCCAAAGCCCAGGCGCTGACCGTGATCGGTGACGTGGAAAACCGCGACGTGATCCTGGTGGATGATGAGATTGACACTGGCGGCTCAATCGCCCAGGCGGTCAATCTGGTTAAGGAAAAAGGCGCGTTGGATGTGTACGTTGTCTGTGTTCACCCGATATTTTCATCCAACGCCGCCGATCGGTTGGTGGCTTTACCCGTCAAACAATTCATCACCACTGACACGGTGCCGATTTCACCCGAAAAAATCTCCCTGCTCAAAGACCGGCTGACAGTTCTTTCCGTCGCACCGTTGATTGGCGAGGTCATTATGCGCGCGCACGAAGGCCGCAGCGTCGGCGAGATGTTTAACGAATAGATTTGAGATGCCAGAATTGCCAGAAGTTGAAACCTTTGTCCGCAGCCTGCGCCCCGAATTGACCGGGCGTACCATCCGCGCGGCACAGGTTCTCTGGGATCGGACGATTGCTCCACGCAGCCCTGCGCAATTTATGGCAGAAATTGCCGGACAGGAAATCTGCGCGGTTTCGCGTCGCGCCAAATACCTGCATTTGCAACTGACCAGCCTGCACCTGTTCATTCATCTGCGCATGAGCGGCGATTTGTGGATGCGTGAACTTCCCTATCAGCCCGAAAAACACGACCGTTTAATTCTTGAACTTTCCGACAATCGCGCGCTGGTCTTTAACGATACTCGTAAATTTGGCCGCGCCTGGCTAACGGTACATCCAGAGGACGTGATCGGCGGGCTTGGCCCCGAGCCATTTGACCCGGCTTTCACTCCCGCCACGTTCCATGCCCGTTTAATGGAACACCACCGCCAGATCAAGCCGCTTTTGCTCGATCAGAGCTTCCTGGCTGGTTTGGGGAACATCTATACCGACGAGGCATTACATTTGTCGGGTGTGCATCCACAGCGAATTTCGGATAAAATTAAATATGATGAAGCTGAGCGGCTCCATCAATCCATCCAAAACGTGCTGCTTACCGGTATCGAACACAACGGCGCCAGTTTTGATTGGGTCTACCGCGGCGGAAATTTTCAGAACTATTTCCGTGCTTACGCGCGCGAAGGCCAGCCCTGTCCCGTGTGCGGCGCTCCCATCCAGCGCATGGTTGTCGGTCAGCGCGGCACGCATTTTTGCCCAGAATGTCAGGTGAAATGATATGAACCTTGGACCTGCTGTAATCCTTATTATTGTGGCGGCGATCGCCGGTTATGTGTTGGGAATTATTGACAGCCGCATGACGGCCGCCCTGCGCAAAAAAGCCGAAGACAACAAACCTGCGCCTGTTGAAGCAGGGCTTGTCGAACAGAATTTGCCCGGCGAGCATACGGTTTTAAAGGTCACAATTGACCATGCGCTCAAATGGCATCTCGAACTGGATGAAGCCCGCATCGATGTGCCTGCCTCCATCAGCCCGGAACAACGCCAGCGGCTGGTCAATGTCATCGTGCAAATTCGTCCGTGGGTGGATGGAAAATCCACGCCGGTACAGGAGGCTGCGCCCGTTCCCGAGCCGCAACCCGCGCCTCAGCTTGTACCGGAACCAGCGCCACTGAAACCGCGCCCCACAGCAGTAGCGGCTCAACCCCCCGTCGGCAACGCCCCAGCTCCCAAAATTGACGCCATACGCGGATTCCGCAGCTTGTTAAACGGTGAACTTAAATCTGCCAACGAAATCAAGAGCACCAGCATCGTGGCAATGATTGACGAAGTTTTACAGGCCAAACTGCTGAGTTCGCCGCTCCTGAGCAAAGGCATCCGCCTGGAAGAGGGTTCCTTTGGTGAAGTCGTCGTCTTCGTGGGGACCAATCACTACCCTGGCGTAGACGCCGTCCCCGACCCTGAAATTCAGGCCATTATCAAATCTGCGATTGCTGATTGGGAAAAGAAGTAAAACAACAAAACGGCGAGGGCTTCCTCGCCGTTTTTGATTCCTGCCGGGTCACTTATTCTTGTGGTTTCAGATAACGAGCCGTCAAAATCGGGCACTGACCGATTTCCGCCACATCGGCAGTCACGTTGGGGGTGTAGTGCTGTCTCAGGCTGCGCGCCGAATATTGCGACCCCATGCAGATCAGATCATAATTTCCGTCTTTGACTTCAGCCAGGATTTGCTCGACCACATTGCCGTGCCGCACTTTGATGCGGGCTTCCAGACCCACTTTTTGGGCGCTTTCCAGCCCTTCGCGCAGATTACGTCCGGTCAGGGTGTCGGTATTTTCCACGTTCTTCCAGTTTTCGCGGATTTTTCGCGCTTCGGGGTAGTCCAGGTTGATCGGGGGAATCACCGTCATCAGCGTGACCGTGGCTGAGTTCATTTGCGCCACCCTCAATCCCAGATGCTCGGCTGTGACGGTGTAACCCAGCCCGCCCATGCAAATGAGAACGCGTTTAATTGGCATGCGCACCGCTGGAACAAACAAAATTGGAATTGTGACATCGGCCATGATCTGCCGGAAGGAATTTCCCAAAACCATGCGGCGGATTTGCGGTCTGCCAAACGGGCCAAAGACGAGCATTCGTTCTGATTCGGGGTTGGCGCGGCGCGAGATGGCCGCTTCGGCGGAGCCGTTGTCCAACTCCAGCGAGTAATCAAGCCCATATTCCTGAAAGAGCGTGACCGCGCGGCTGAAGATTTCTTCCACCGGGTGTTCGTCATCGTTGCCTTCCACCACACCGACCAGCGCCAGGCGCGAGGCCATTGTTTTGGCAATCCACGCGCCGTATTCAATCGCGGGCCAGGTTCCTTCAAAGCCGTTGGTGAAAATCATTAGTTGCGGTTTCATCGGAATAAAAATACTCCTAAAATCCCGGCGCCGAACAGCACCAGTGGGGATGGCAGGTCAAACCACAGCGCCACAAATGCGACTGCGCCAATTGCCAGCGCCCGCCGTCCAATCGATTTACTGGCGTCGGAGCGGAAAATTTGCCACGCCACCAGCGCAATCAGCACGCCCACGGCGGGCGACATGCCCTTGATGAAATTTTCCATCCAGGTTTCGCTTTGATAGCGTTCAAGAACGGAGACCACCGTTAGCATGATGATGGTGGGCGGCAAAACGGCACCCACCAGCGCTGTCAACACTCCGGGGAAGCCGCCCGCCGCAAAACCGACGAACATTGCCAGCTTGAGGGCTTCGCTGCCGGGCAGGACGTTTGACAGTCCCACCGCTTCGATGAATTGCGCCTCGCTCATGATTGTCCCCACCGATTCTTTGTACAATAGCCCGACGGAGGCCGGGCCCGAAGTGGTCAGCAGGTTGACCTTCAGGAACATCCAGAATAATTTCAGCCAGACGGAAACTTTCGCAGGTGGATTCATCGGAACAGGAGAACTCCTGTCAGCCCGGCTACCAGGATGACGAGCGGCGCCGGAAGCTCAAAGATCAGCGCCGCCAGGCTTGCGCCTCCAATAATCAACGATTGCCAGCCCAGCCCGCCATTGCCGCCTTTGAACACTTTCCAGGCGACGAAAAGCATCAAAACGGCGACTGCCGGGGTCAGGCCTTCGACAAAACTTCCCACCCACGATTCGCGGCGCAGACGGTGCAAAACCGATACCACGCCGAACATCAGCACCGTTGGTGGCAGGATGGCGCCAAATAGGGCCACCGTTCCACCGGGAATCCCGGCGATAGTGTATCCGATAAACATGGCCAGCTGCAATGCGTCCGAGCCGGGCAGGAGCGTGGAAAATCCCACCGCCTGGATGAATTGCTGTTCTGTCAAAAAGTGACCAACGGCCTCTTTGTACAGCAGCCCCACCGAAGCCGGGCCGGAGGTGCTGAGCAGGTTGACTTTCAGGAAAGTCCAGAAAAGGAGAAGAAGTTTATCCATAGGCGCGGAGTTCAGATTTTTTTCACCAGGTACAGTTCTCCACGTTCAAAACCGCGCTCCAGGTAGTATTGGCGCGTTCCAATGGCAGAAATGACCGCCAGTTTGTCAAAACCGTGCGCTTTGGCGATATTTTCGGCTTCGACGAGCAGACTTGTGCCCAAACCGGCATGTTGGGTGGAGCCGTTTGTCTCCGCGCCAACCGGCAGCGATTGTCCGTAGACGTGGACTTCACGGATTAAGGCCGCGCCGCTTAAATCGTCCAGGCCGGTTTCAGGGGAATCAGCTTGAGGCAGGCACAGGCGGATGAAACCGGCGAGCCGGTCATCAGGAGTGATGTAGGAGAGAAAATGCTCCTCGGCGGCACCGGCCGGATAGATCTGGTCATCCAGCTGCAGGGTGGCTGCCTCCACATTTGTCCCGCGCACTTCCCGGCAGCGGATGCAGCTGCAGCTGGTTCCGCGCGATTTCATTTCCTTTTGGACGTCCTGCCGCAGGCTGGTGCGTTTGTTGCCTTCGACCACGTTGGTGGACGGGATGTCGCGGATGACGCGATTGATGCGGCAGTAGCGCGGGACGGTCGGTTTGATCTCGGTGATCAGATCGATCAGTTCCTGGGTGGTGTATGGTTGAAACTCGCCGCGCTGCCAGACTTCGTACAGTTCGGCGTTGGCGAGCAGTTGATTGGGGTAAATTTTGATTTCATCGGGGCAGAAATCAGTCCATAGGCGGGCAAAATCGAGGCGGTCGCTTTCGGGGGTGGCGCCGTGCAGGTTGGGCATCCAGTGCAGGACGATTTTGAATCCGGCGGTGCGCAGCAGGGCCACGGCTCGGCGCGTTGTTGCCACGTCGTGGCCGCGTTTGTTCATTTCAAGGATGCGGTCATCCAGGCTCTGCGCGCCCATTTGCACCTTGGTGACGCCCAGGTGGCGCAGCCAGGTCAGTTCTTTGGGTGTGATTTCATCGGGACGGGTTTCAATCACCAGTCCCACGTTGCGGTGTGGCGCGCTTTCGTTGAGAGTCTGGGCGGCGGCGAGGTCGCTGCCCCCCTCGATCCCCCCATTTTGCTCTGTAACATAGGGGGATGACAGGGGGGACGGGGCATTCATCGCGTCAAAACAACGCTTGACGAACCATTCCTGATAATCGCGGCGGTAGGCGCTCCAGGTGCCGCCCAGAATCAGCAGTTCAATTTTGTCGGTGGGATGTCCCAGGTTTTCGAGCGCTTCCAGCCGCGAGCGCACCTGGGTGAAGGGGTCAAAGTTGTGTTCCAGCCCGCGCATAGCGCCCGGTTCATCGGGGAGATAACTTTTGGGCATGCGCACATCGGTCGGGCAGAAAATACACTTGCCGGGGCAGGGATAGGGTTTGGTGAGGACGGTGACGGTGGTCACGCCCGAAAGCGTGCGCACCGGCTTCATGCGGATTTTTGCCAACAGGCTTTTATCCGGATTGAGCTCCCCGAGGGCGGTCATCTCGTTATAAGCGCCTACCAGCGCTGCCTTAGAAAGCACCTGTCCCCCGGTGTGCGGATGTTCGCGCAAGGCATCCATCGGGTCTGCGCCGTTGATGATGTCGTTGAGCACCACGCGCGCCAGGGCCAGTTTTTCGGGGGTCAGGGTATTTTGCTGTTTCCAGCGTTGTTGACGTTCGGTAGTAGGGTTCATTGATACCTGTAAATTCTCATGTGCCAAGCAAAAATCAACTCAGCCCATCGGGTATTTCAAGTGCTGCCCGCCGATCAGGTGCATGTGCAGGTGGAAAACTGTCTGCCCGCTGTGCACGCCGGTGTTGACGATGGAGCGGTAGCCGCCTGCGGCAATACCGTCCATTTCGGCGATTTTTCGGGCTGTAGTGAACAGGTGGCCGAGAATTTGTTCGTCTTCTGCTTCGGCATGGCTTACGGACTGGATGTGTTTATTGGGCACAATCAGGACGTGAGTCGGCGCGACGGGGTGGATATCGCGGAAAGCGGTCACCAGTTCATCCTGGTAAACGATGTTTGCCGGGGCTTCACCGGCGGCGATTTTGCAGAAGATACAGGATGGATTCAGCATATATCCAAAGGCGGAAAGGTGTGAGTAAAGGAGGATGAGCCGCGCGCGGAACATATATGGGGTTCAGCCCTTACGGGATCGCTCCATAGGTCGGCGCGCAGACAATATCGTAGTATTCCAATTCGATGGCTTTGTTTTGCTCGGCATAGGCGGTGGCTTCTTCGCCAATGCTGCGAACTGTGTCGATGTGGGCGCGGGCGTCGGTATCCCAATAGCGCGGCAGCGTCATAAGCGGGTCGCCGATGGGACCATCCGGGATGTAGGAAGGGCGTGCCGGGTCAGCGCCATCGGTCAGCGGCACCCAGTTGTACATGATCGGGCCGCGCGGATTGATGGTGAAGCCGAGTTTGAATCCGTACTGGCGCGCCGCGTCAGTCGGGCGTTTCCCAAAGTCACCGCCGGGCCAGATGATGGCGACCGGCGTTTTGTTGAAGTGAGCTTGCATGGCGTCGATGGAACCCTGCAGTTCGCCTTTCAGAAACTCATCGCTGGAATTGTCGCTCATGTTGATATTGTGGATGACGCCGTGCGCCTGATGATCCACCCAACCTTCAGCCTCGATGGCGGCATTCTCATCCCATAATTGCTGATTGGTATCAGGGTGGCTGATCCAGGCATTGACGACTTTCCAGCCCCAATCGTCATAGAAATTCTTGAAGGTTTTGTCGAAATATTCGCGATATTTGCGATCGTCAACGATCAGCAGCACGGAGCGCTGGGGGATTTTGGCGTTATTGTACAGAAAATCGGCGGCCTGCTGCATGGTGACAGCTTCAAAGCCCATTTCGTGCAGGTCGTTCATCATCTTGCGGAAGTCGCTAAGGTTGATCTGGTCAGCGGCTGTAACTGCGCCCTTGGTGATGGAGTGGAACATGATGGGCATCAGCACTGTGCCGGGGACGGCGTTGTTGGGGTCCCATTTGGCTTTCAGCGCCTGGCAGCTGTCGCTGACGTAGGTGTGCGGTGTGTCGAGCGGATTCAAGAGCGTGGTGCTGAATCCATCCGGCAGGGCCGGGGGCGTGCGATTTGGATCGGGAGTGATGGTTGCTGTGGGGGCGGGAGTTTCTGTGATGGGCGGAACATACCCGGCGGTTTGCGTGGCGCCAGCAAAAATGGTGGCGACCGCCTGGGTCAGCGCCGCATCCATATCGGGCGTGGGCTGCGGCGTGGCTGCCGGGGCGCATGTGGCCGTGATAACGGCGAATAAGAGCAGGGTGGAGAAAGTCCGTAGGAAAGGGGTGTGAGTCATGGGCTTGATTTTAATCGATAAAGCGGAGATATTTGCAGCAGAAGGGGCGACCCATTGGGCCGCCCCTTCTACTTTTTTCATTCTTTGTTTTCGCCCTTGATGAAGGCTTCGGTCATCTCTCGGCAGATATTGTCTTTGAACTGTTGGGGAGGTGTCTTGAAGAAATAGGATGATGGGCCGACGATCGGGCCGCTTATGCCGCGATCGAGGGCCAGCTTGGCGCAGCGCACCGCGTCGATGATGACTCCGGCGGAGTTGGGGCTGTCCCACACTTCGAGCTTGGCTTCCAGGTTGAGCGGTACGTTGCCAAAAGTGGTGCCTTCCATGCGGATGTAGCACCACTTGCGGTCAGTCAGCCACGGCACATAGTCCGATGGGCCGACATGGATGTTGCCCGGCTCGAGTTCGTAAGGAATCATGCTGGTGACAGCGCCGGTCTTGGAGATTTTCTTGCTTTCCAGGCGTTCGCGCTCGAGCATATTCATAAAGTCGGTGTTGCCGCCGAAATTAAGCTGGTAGGTACGATCAATGCGCACGCCACGGTCAACGAACAGGCTGGTGATGACACGGTGCAGGATGGTGGCGCCCACCTGCGATTTGATGTCATCGCCCAGGATCGGCAGACCGGCATCCTTGAAGCGTTTGCCCCAGTATTCTGACGAGGCGATAAAGACCGGGATGGCGTTGACGAAGGCGCAGCCCGCTTCGATGATCTGTTCCACGTACCATTTGGTGGCCATTTCCGAGCCAACAGGTAGGTAGCTGACGACGACATCGGTTTTGGTCTCTTTGAGCAGCTTGACGATATCTGCGGTGGCGCCGGGGGCTTTGGTGATGACCTGTGAAAGGTACTTGCCCAGGCCATCGTGAGTCATACCGCGCACGACGGGCGCGTTCAGGTGCGGCACATCGCTGAACTTGTAAGTGTTATTGGGTTCGGCGAAAATAGCCTCAGAGATGTCTTTGCCCACTTTGGTGATGTTAATATCAATTCCCATCGTCAGTTCGATGTCACTGATGTGGTAACCACCCAGGTTGACGTGCATTAATCCTGGCACGCTGGCATCGTCAGGGGTGTTCTTGTAGAATTCAAGACCCTGCACCAGCGACGATGCACAGTTGCCAACACCGATGATTGCTACTCGGACTTTCTTGTTGCTCATGTTGTTCTCCTTGCGTTGCGTTTGGTTTCAATCTCCTGCCACAGGTTCTTTGCAGGGTGAGAATTTGACTGTTTTTAACCGCCAGCTGCCATTCTTCTTTGTTCAGTCATTGGAAATTTTGAATGGCAGTATAATCTTAATGCGTTCTACTATCGAAATCTATCCTTTTGTTGACTCTTATGCATCAGCAAGTCCGTCACTTGAAAAATCTCATACAAATTGGCCGCGAATTCAATATCGCGGCTGACTTGTCTTCAGTCTTACAGATGATTTGGGCTGCGGCGCTCGGATTAATCTATTCAGCGAGAGACTGCAAGACTTGCTCTGGGTTGGATGCGTTCAGCAAAATTGGCAAGGCTGATTATAACGGGGATGACGCCACAATTCTAGTGACACTTGCCAAGTATGCCGCATTGGTTACTCAGAAAACACAACGGCAGACTCAATTGGAGAAAACCCGTAACGAAGACATTCGTATCGAAAAGACGAAAAATGACTTCGTGGTGTGCCACTCCCTTAAAATACACATCCGGTTCCCAAGCACCGGGAAAATACTCGCAGGTTAGGTCGTTTATTCCTTATGGATTATTCCCTCGTTTTTGTTGGGCAACTGCGTCGACAATATCTGCTACCCTTCCAGGGCCGTCCATTGCTGGATACGCCCGGAGGGAATTTGTTGCACGCTGCCTCCGGTGCGCGCCTGTGGGTTGATTCCGTTTCCCTGCTGGCGCGCGTTGGGGAAAACTATCCCCATGAATGGCTGAGCGCATTTAAGCAAAGAGGCATGGATCCTGCCGGTGTCAAGATCATCCCTGATTCGATCGACTTGCGAACTTTCATGGTCTACACCGATTCTCAGAACTTCCAGCGCACCAACCCGGTTTCACATTTTGTGCGCCTGGGCCTGCCTTTTCCAAAGGGCTTACTCGGATACCAGCCGCCTCAGGCCGAACAAGATCAGCGCCTGCACGCCAACCCCGATTCGCCGAAATTGACCGACATCCCGGCAAATCATCTCGTTGCCAGGGCTGTCCATCTCGCCCCGCTCGATTTGCTGACTCATTCCCAGCTGGCGACCGCTTTTCGGCAGGGTGGCGTGCCTTTCGTGACCATCGATCCCGGCCCCGGATATATGAACGCAAGCTTTCTCGACGATTTGCGTTCGCTCTTGCAGGGCGTCACCGCGTTTTTGCCATCCGAGGAAGAAATCCGCAATCTTTTTTGGGGACGCACCACCGATCTGTGGGAAATGGCCATGACACTGGCCGGTTTTGGCTGTGAAATCGTCGTCATCAAGCGCGGCGGAGTTGGTCAGCTGGTATATGAGCGCGCCAGCGGCAAAAAGTGGGAAATCCCGGGCTATCCATCGCGCATGGTCGATCCCACCGGCGCGGGCGATGCTTTCTGCGGCGGTTTTTTGGCCGGTTTCGCCGCCACGCTCGATCCCCTGCAGGCTGCCATGCACGGCAATATCTCGGCTTCTTTTTCTATTGAAGGCTCGGGCGCATTTTATCTACTCGATTCGATGCCTGGCCTGGCGCAAGCGCGCCTGCAATCTCTCTCCAGCCTCGTCAGGGAAGTATGACCGTGGAGCATGAATGATTAATCGTTTGCTAAACCTTGCCATCCAGATTCAACAAATCCCGGCGCCCAGCTTTGCAGAAAACGAGCGCGCCCAATTCATCCGGAAGATGTTTGCCGCCGAGGCGTTAACCGATATTCAGACGGATTCCGCAGGAAATGTGCTCGCCCGTTTGAAAGGGAAAGAGCCGGGCAACCCTTTGATTATTTCCGCCCATATGGACACCGTTTTCCCCGCTGAAACCGATCTCGCCATACGGCGCGCAGAGGATCGAATCTACGGCCCGGGCATTGGCGATAACTCGATGGGTGTGGCCGGGCTGTTTGGCGTGTTGTGGAGGCTGCGCGAGCGCGGAAATCAACTTCCTGGCGATGTCTGGTTCGTGGCGAACACCTGCGAAGAAGGCTTGGGCGATTTGCGCGGCATGCGAGCGCTTGTGGAACATTTCGGCGCGGCGCCCAAAGCTTATCTCATTCTTGAAGGCATGGCGCTGGGGCATGTTTATCACAAGGCGATCGGGGTTCGGCGTTATAAAATCACCGTGCATGCCCCCGGCGGTCATTCCTGGATCGATTATGGGCGACCATCAGCCATCCACGAACTTGCGGAGTTGATTACGAAGATAGCGGCTTTGAAACTGCCCGAAAATCCGCGCACCACGTTAAACGTTGGTCGCATGGGCGGCGGGACGACCATCAACACGATCGCCGCCGAAGCCTGGCTGGAACTGGATTTGCGCTCGGAGGGGCAGCTGGCTTTGGCGGATCTGGATCGAAAGGTGGAAAACCTCGTCGAAACGGCGGGACAGCGCGGCGTAAGGGTAGATATGGAACTGATCGGTCAGCGCCCGGCTGGAGAAATCTCATTCGATCATCCCATCATCCGCCTGGCTGAATCCTGCCTGCGCAAACAGGGCTATGATCCGGTGCTGACGGTTGGTTCAACGGATGCCAATATTCCGCTGAGTAAGGGTTACCCGGCCGTGGTATTGGGCCTGACGCATGGCGGTGGCGCGCATACGCTCAGCGAATTTGTCGAAACCGGGCCTGTGGAGCGCGGCCTGGAGCATTTGGTGGATTTTGTGGAACAGGTTTGGGGATAAAAACGGCCCGCCGCATATTTTTGTGCGGCGGGCCGTTTTTATTTTTTTGGGTTTTACTTCAATCCAAGCACTTCATAGACTGGAATGGGCTCTTTTTTGCCCTTGACGGTCATTGGTTCAAGGGCCTGCACGATAATCTGGTCTTTGACACGGTTGTAAGCCAGTTCGCTGATGACGATCTGGTTTTTCCCGGCGTTTTCTTGCAAGCGTTTGGTGGTGTTGACGCTGTCGCCGATGGCGGTGTATTCCAGGCGTTTTTCGGTGCCGATCAAGCCCAGGACCGCATCGCCATAGTGAATGCCGATGCCGAAAGCCAGTTGCGCTTCGGGCGGCAGGATGGTATGCAGTCGGGCAACGTGATCGCGCAGCCGGAGCGCGGCGCGTACGGCGCGCAGGGTGTGATCGGGCTGCGGAATGGGGGCATTAAACCAGGCCATGACGGCATCGCCCAGGAATTTGTCGACCGTGCCTTCTTCATCCAAAACGGCTTCAGCTCCGGCAGCCAGGTAGCGATTCAAAATGGAGACCAGCTTTTCCGGCGATTGGTTCTCGCTGAAACTGGTAAATCCGCGTATATCGGCGAACAGGATGGTGATGTCAATGTGTTTGCCGCCCAGCGCCAGGCTGTTCGGGTTTAACTGCTGGATAACGGCGGGAGAAACCATGCGTTCAAACAACTGTCGTTGGGCTTCGAGTTTTTTGTGTTCGGTCAGGTCATCCAGCACGATGGCGACGCCCTGGGTGGTTTGATCGGCATCCTTGAGCGGTGACATGTTCAAGCGCCAATCCACCGGGCCGCGCTGAGGCAGGTGGTGGCTGATTTCCAGATCGGTGATGGATGTATCCTGGTTGCGAATGTTGCTGACTTGTGGCAGGATGTCGCTGGCGATGGAGGGCAGCACATCCTGCAGTTTTCGTCCAATCACTTGCTGAGCCGTTTGACCGATAATATTTTCCGCCGCGCGATTGCACAGCGTAACCAAATCCTGGGTATCGGCGGTGATGACTCCGCTGGCGATGGAGGCGAAGATGTTGTCCATCATATTTTTCAGTTCGGTCACTTCGGCCAGGGTATGGCGCAGCGAGGCGAACAAGCGCGCGTTTTCAATGGCGATGGCGGCTTGATTGGCGAACGCACCCAGCAAATCGCGTTCTGATTCGGAAAATATGCCGGAACGGATGCGGTTATCGGCATAAATGACGCCAATCAGATCCTGTTTAACTTTCAGGGGTACGCATAAAATCGACCGCAGATTAAAAGCGATGATGCTTTCCTGTTCGCCGAAGCGCGGGTCTTCCTGCGCATTGGTGGTCAATATCGACCTGCCAGTTTCAATCACCCTTTGCATGACGGTGCGGCTGAAGGCGTGTTCGCTCTGTCGCAGCGATTCCTGCTCCCAGTTGCGGGCAATGCGGGTGGACATTTGGCCGCTTTCGTCGCGCAGCATCAAAAATCCGCGCTCGGCCCCCGTCAGTGCGATGATGTTGTCCATCACAATGCGCAGTACTTCATCCAACTCGAGCGAGGAGTTGATGATTTGTCCGACTTGAGTCAATGCCAGCAGGTTTTTGCGTTCCTCGGTAAAAGCGCCCACTTCCTGCGCGATGCGGAACAGGCTGCTTTCAAGGTGAGAAAGCTCTTCCAAAGTGGTCGGCGGCAGGCTGTCGTGCATTGGCAGGACCGATGCGCGAATCTGCCTGGCGGCCTGGCTCAATGACTTGATTTGTTGTTCAACGCTGAGTGGGACACTCTCGGTCATTGTTTGTCTCCATAAATCCGGCGGAGGATGATTTTTAGTGCGGTGAAATACCTGATTCTCCAACCGGCGCGGATGGCGTCTGCAGGTTCTGCTGGATGTGGGGTGAACAAGGTTTGTTCGAGTGCCGCGCTGATAAGTTCCACATCCTCGGCGGCCTCGGGAATCAGGCTCTTGAGCAGTTCGGCGCGTTCTGTGGGCGTGACATGATTGGGTTGGGGCTGCCGCAGCCAATTGAGTGCCTGGTTAATGGCGTGAAAGGCGTGTTCCACATCGCTGACTTCGCCCCAGCGTTCCCAGCGCTCCACCCAGATGGGGATTCTCAGGTTGTAGCGGCTGTAAATGGCTTTTATTACGCGAGGGGCTCTTTGCGAAAAAGACCTGGTACGCTGGATTTGCCAGACAGAAATCCCCATCGCTGCGATTGCAACGAGAGAAATTATAACCCACAACCATTGGCCGCGCGTCAGCCCCCAAAAAGTGGCGGAAATAGCGGCATCTGCGGTTGCCGGGTCTTCCGCTTCGTGTCCGCCACGTGGCTGATTCTCCAGCCCGTCGATGGCCGCCGGGAACTGATTGGGATTGCCGCCAGGGTTGGTTTCTTCGCCGCTGGGGCGTATGAGCGCATCCTGGTTGACGGTTGGTTCAAATTCCACCCAGCCAATCTTGGGGAAGTAGACCTCGGGCCAGGCATGCGCATCCTGGCCTCGTACGCTGTACATGCCATAATTGCCGCTTGTTCCCTGGGAGTAGCCTACCACCATGCGCGCCGGGATGCCCGCTGAGCGCAGCAGCAGCACTTCGGCGCTGGCGTAATAATTGCAAAATCCGCTCTTCCAACCGAACAAAAACCAATTTAGCGGATCTGTGCCGGGCGGCGGAGCTGGGATGGTGTCGCTGTAAGTCATGTTTTGACGCAAATATCCGGTTACTGCTTCAACTTTGTCGAAAACGGTGGGCTGTTCACGGGTAATTTGATCTGCCAGTCGGCCCAGTTCCTCGGCAGTCGCCTCAGGGATTTGCAGGTTGTGTTCCTTAATCCAGTCTGGGTATTCTTCCCCGGCGGCGCGCAAATCCATGCGGCTGGGATTCGATAATAAAGCGCGGATTTGATACTGGTCGCCGGTCTGCAAATTTGGCGAAACGCTCCAACTCAGCGGATCAGTATCTATTTGATCGTTTTTTGCGGTTTGGACGGCGCCGGTCCGGCTGGCCCAAACTGGCTGCGAGGGTGTTGTCAGCAGCGAACTCCGGCTGGTTTTCCAGGTAAAGATAAATTCTGCGGTTGGCGCTGGCAGGACGTCTGTCCGCACCAGGCTGCCTTCCTCGGGATCAAAAGGAGTGTTCTGGCTGTTGAACGTCTGCCAGATTCCGTTTTGGTAGGTGTCGTAGGTGCGCACGCGCCAATAGAGCCGCGGCAGGTTGTTTTGCGGCGCGCGGACGGTAAAAATTTCCGTTTCTCCGCTCCCGGCGCTGCGCCCCAGGCTCATGGCATTTCCGTATAATTCGCCTGCCGTGTTGGTGGAATTGTCACTTTTCAAGGCGGCCAGCATATCATCGATGCGTTGACGGGCTTGCTCAAATGGCTTGTTGAAACTCTGCCAGGCGCGCGCGGCCGCCGGCAGCACTGCGGATGGCGTGGGCAGCATCCAGGCTGCCAGGATAATGACAGCCGCCGCAAGTGCCATGTTCTTGTTCAGGTCAAATTCGGGGTCGCTCCCGGCCACCACGTTTTGTTCTTCCCAGCGTTCGCGCGATTTGAGCAAATTCATGCGTCCGATCAACAGCAGCGCGATGAAGAAGAAAAAAGCCAGGCCCCAGATGCGCTCCGCTTTATAGCCGTCATAATATTGGATAATCAAAATGGGCAGGGTGGCTGGCAGCAAGACCGGCAAAATGGCGGGCCGCCGCATCAGCCGGTATCCGCAATAAATACCGACCGACCAAAACAGGATGGTCATCAGCGTGACAAAAAACAGGTAATCTTCAACGGCCTTGCCGCTGAACAATAAGCTGAAGGAGGCCGCCAACCTGCCGCCCAGGCTTGCCAACCGTCCGATGTAGGTATTCTCGCCGCTAATGATCCTGCTCAACTGCGCTGGCAGGAAGATCAGTGTGTACCCGGTCACCAGCCAGCGCAGGGCGGCCCGTCCAAACTGGCTGATGCCCAGCGCCAGGCCCAGCACTGTGCCCAATACGGCGAGCGTGCCGACATATTCCAGATCCTTGGTCCAGTCGGTCGCATTCAGGCGTACGGCGGATGTGAATACTGCCGCTGTGATTAACGCAGCGGCAGGCCAATCCCAACGTTGATAGGAACTCGTTTTCATTATATTGAGTGTACAATATTAGCATTCGACTCGTCAATTCATATAATCATTTGTAAGCTTGACGGGCTCGCCGAAATAACCCGGAACTGAATTCATTCGCTGGGCAAAAAGGAGGCTGCATGGAAACGATCTGGAATTTGGGCATTACTTTGATCGTGTGGTTTCAAGGATTGGGCACCTGGCTTGTATTGCCGATGAAATTGTTTTCTTTTTTGGGTTCTGAAGAATTTTTCCTGGTCTTACTGCCCCTCATTTACTGGTGCGTGGATTCTAATGCCGGTTTGCGGATCGGGATGATCGTGCTCTTCAGCAGCGGGCTGAACGATATTTTGAAACTGGCGCTGCGCGGCCCCCGTCCGTACTGGTTCAGTACGCAAGTCAAAGCCTTCGCGGCTGAGACGTCTTTTGGCGTCCCTTCAGGGCATGCCCAGATTGCCACCGGCTTGTGGGGCATGGCCGCCGCGCTGCTCAAGCGTGGATGGGCGTCAGTTCTGGCAGTTTTCATTATCTTGATGATTGGCCTCTCGCGTCTGTATCTGGCGGTTCATTTTCCGCATGACGTTTTACTCGGCTGGACGCTTGGCGCGCTGACTCTGTGGGCTTTTCTCGCCTGGTGGGATTCTGTCGCAGCCTGGGCGAAACAAAAAAGCCTTGGGCAGCAGGTTGGATTGGCGTTTTCCGTTTCGGTGCTGATGCTGGTCTTTGGGGCGATTGCCTTCGGCAGTTTACGCGGCTGGGTCTTGCCAGCTGAATGGCTGGCGAACGCCCAACAGGCCGGTGTGGATGCGCTCCCCGCGCCGGTGACGCTGAGTTCCACCATCACATCCGCTGGGGTGTTGTTTGGGATGCTGGCCGGTCTGGCCTGGATGAATTCGCGGGGCGGATTTGATTCTCGTGGCGGATTCTGGTCGCGGGTGATCCGTCTTTTGCCCGGTTTGGTGGGAATCCTGATTTTATATCTTGGCCTCGGTGCAGTTTTCCCTCGCGGCGAGACCTTGCTCCCTTATGTGTTACGCTATATGCGTTATGTTTCCATCGGTTTATGGATCTCGGCGGGTGCGCCGTGGCTATTCCAGAAGCTGAATCTGGCTCGAAAGACGAAAATTTGATCGATTCGATCAAGGCTTTTCTACCGTTTACCACTTTTCCGGCCTGGCCTCCTGTGCCGGGAATGTCTTTATCCTTTGATATAATCAAAAATATTGGAATTTATTCGTATTCGAAGCGGGTTTTCTCGTAATGACCCTTGAACAAGGACTACTTTTAAACGGGCGTTATCGCATTGTTGATATCCTGGGCCAGGGTGGCATGGGATCTGTTTACCGTGCCCTTGATGAAAATCTGGGCCTGGAAGTTGCGGTTAAAGAAAACCTGTTTACCACGGATGAATATTCGCGCCAGTTCCGGCTTGAAGCGGTCATTCTGGCGGGTTTACGGCACCAACATTTGCCGCGCGTGACCGATCATTTTGTGATGGATGCGCACGGGCAATATCTTGTGATGGATTATATCGAGGGGGAAGACCTGCGCCAGCGTATGGAGCGGCTCGGCACCATCCCTGAAGAAGATGCCATTTTAATTGGTGCGGCGGTGTGCGATGCGCTCGCCTATTTGCACACCCGCAAACCGCCGGTTTTACACCGCGACATCAAACCCGGCAATATAAAAATCACCCCGGATGGGCAGGTTTTCCTGGTGGATTTTGGCCTGGCAAAGTTGGTGCAGGGCAGTCAGACCACCACTACTGGTGCGCGTGCCATGACGCCGGGTTATTCGCCGCCCGAACAGTATGGCACCGCCCGCACTGATCCGCGCTCTGATATTTATTCGCTGGGGGCCACCCTGTACGCTGCTTTGACGGGTGTCATCCCTGAGGATGGTCTGGCGCGCGTCATGGATAATGTCCAACTTACGCCTATTCGGAAACACAATACCAAAGTTTCGCGGCGGCTGTCAACCGCCATCGAAAAGGCGATGGAAGCTTACCCGGATGATCGTTATCAGGTGGCGGATGAGTTCCGCCGCGCTTTGCTCAACTCAAGTTCAAAAACCCAGCACATTGTCGAATTGGATTTAAATATCAGCGTTCCGCCGCCGCCGGATGCTTCGGCCCTGACGGAAAATGGTTCGGAGCAGAATTCAGCGCTTCGCCCGGAGCCTGCCGGGAAAAGATCGGCCAGGAATGTCGTGACGTCCGCTGTCATGCGGCTGCGTCGCCGACTGCGACGTTTTAACGGACTGGGCGCCTGGGCCGGGTTGGGGCTGTTATTAATCTTGGGCTGGCTTTTGTGGTCGAATAATTCCGGTTTTCGCACCGGGGTCATGGGCATCTTTCCGCCCGAGATGGCCTCGGCACCATCCGCAACCCCAATCATTGACCAGCCTGTGGGAACGCCGACTCCGCGAGAAAGCGCGACCGTTTCTCCGGAACCGGTTGCCACCGCGTTGCCACCCACGCCAACAGCGCTGGGCGGCGGTCTGGGACAGATTGCATTTGTCTCTTCGCGCACCGGCAGCCCACAGGTCTATGTCATGCAGGCCGATGGCAGCAACCTTCAGCAGATCACCAATGAGCAGGATGGAGCCTGTCAACCGGATTGGTCGCCGGATGGCGCACAGATTGTTTATGTCTCTCCCTGTCGCCAGAAGCAGGATACCTATCAAGGTTCGAGCCTGTACATCACGGACGTCGGGAAAGGGAATCGGATTTCATTGCCCACCAGTCTTGGCGGCGATTTTGAACCAGCCTGGTCTCCGGACGGAAAACGTATCGCCTTCACTTCCCTGCGTGATGGATACATGGAAATCTACATGATTTACCTGGAGAATCATCAGGTGGTACGCTTGACGCGCGCCCAGAGCATTCCCAGCACGTTGTATGCGCGCATGCCCGCCTGGAATCCATTTGGTTCACAGATTGCTTATGTTTTGAAGCGTCTGGGTCTTTCGCAG
>CAILYI010000104.1 GCA_903838415.1 uncultured Anaerolineae bacterium
ATCGGGATTTCTTGTTTGTGATCGAGAAGGCCATTCATGCCGGGAAGGAAGTCAGCGTCATAGGGCCAGCAAGGGCCACTTGCTCGGAGTACAGGCTGATGCAGGGTTTCCGAGAGATCGAGTCTATCAAGGACATTTTGATGAAGGATAATTTGGATTACGAGTCTTTCAAGCAACTTGACCGGATGCTGGCATAGAAATTCCCCCGATGGAAATATCCAATCACAATGCTATAATCACAGTTGTGTACAAGCGCAATCCTTGAGCATTCGTACGGTTCTCGCCAGGATAACCAACCTATGATCACTGAAATCGCTGTAAAGAAAGCTATACCCATCAATTGGTCCCACATAAAAAAGGAAGTCACCCGTTGAGTTTGAAATTGCCTGGCGGTTAGCTCAATCTGATCAGACTACCCCTTAGGATCGACCAAAAACCATCCAGTTTTTGCGGTCCACTACAAGACGAGAGGCTGGAAACATGGATTTGACAAGTAATGGGTATCCGCTTGTGAATTCTACAGAACAATTGGGAAAACTTGAGCCCTGCGCTCCCAAGGCATCGATCGATGAGTTGCGTGAACAATTGAAGGCACAAGGCTACCTATGGCTGCGCAATTTCTTTCCACGTGAGGTTGTCATCGCGCTTAGACAGCGTTATTTTGAGCGAATGAAACCCACCGGAATCCTGGCGGATAATACCGAAGCAGGTGAAGGTATTTTCTCGGGGCAGCGTGATCAGACCGGCCAAACGACCAGGCTGTTGATGGAATTCGTGCGTACCGCGGCCTACGAGTCTTTTTGTTTTCAGCCTAAATTGTGGCAGTTTTATGAACAGATGCTGGGAAGCGATGTGTATTTGCACAAACGCAAGATTGTGCGCCAATCCTATCCACTTGACCCAAAGACCACCGATGCGCATTATGATTTGATCTATCTGCGAGGTGGGACAGATAGTGTGCTCAGCAGCTGGATCCCATTGGGTGATGTGCCGTTGGAGATGGGTGGGCTGACTTACCTGGAAGGCAGCGATACCTTTGGCCGCCAAATGGAGGCGGATTTTGCAGTTCGAAGCGCTGCGTTTTCTCCAGAAGAACGCTTGAACGCTTATAACAAACACATGAGCGCTACCGGCGGCATTGGCAAAGACCTGAGCTTATTGGTCAACCGTTACCAAACTCGCTGGTTGGTGGCTGACTATGAGGCAGGTGATATGGTGGTTCATACAAGCTACATGATCCACGCTTCCACTCAAAATATCAGTCATGATGGACGAATGCGTCTCAGCACCGATATTCGCTACCAGCGCATCCGGGATGAAATTGACGCACGCTGGCAGCAACACTGGACGCTGGATGATATGCTTTAGGCAGGCTATGGTTTTTACAAATGGCGGGAGATGAGTGATGCAGTTATTATTGACTCGACATTTATGGGGTATTGCGGAAAGCTGGGAGCAGGCCTTTCCACGCATTTAGGCTGACGGCTATGGCGCTATCGAAATGCCCTTGCCTGCTCCGGCCAACCAGGCCCGGTTCCGTGACCTGCTCGACCAGTATGGTTTTGCTTACATAGCGATGGTATCCATCAGCGGCTCCTCGGTTGCCTAACAGAAAATATTCATGTGATAAAAATATGCTCCTGGCATCGTGATGAGATCTTTCATGCTACACCAAGTTATTACCGGGGATAGAGACCCCGTATAGGTATCATGCCGCCAATCATCGATATATCCACCCTTGAAAGCCATCTCTGGGAAGCCGCGAATATCTTGCGTGGCAGCCCGCTCGATCGCGCGGATTGGAAGAGCTATATTCTGCCGTTGCTGTTCTTCAAACGGATCTGCGATGTCTGGGATGATGAATACCAGGAAGCGGTCGAAACCTACGGCGAGGATTTTTCTGACGAACACCGTTTCCAATTGCCGGAAGGTTGCCATTGGAATACTGTGCGCGAGACACCCGTCAATGTGGGTACCGCGCTGCAAAATGCCATGCGGGGAATTGAATCGGCCAACCAAAAACATCTTTATGGTGTATTTGGCGATTCTCAATGGACCAACAAAGAGCGCCTACCCGATGCGTTGCTCAAGGATTTATTGGAACATTTTTCAGCGTTGACCCTGGGCAATAAACGGGTCAACAGCGACATCATCGGGGATGGCTACGAGTTCCTGATTAAGAAATTCGCGGATGCGACCAACAACAAGGCCGGAGAGTTTTACACACCGCGCAGTGTCGTCCGGCTCTTGGTAGACATCCTTGACCCACAGGAAGGCGAGACTATTTATGATCCCGCCACTGGTACGGGTGGCATGCTGTTGGGCGCGGTGGAACATGTGCGCGCCAAAGGCGGCGATCCGCGCACCTTTTACGGCAAACTCTACGGACAGGAGAAGAACCTGACCACCGCTTCGGTGGCGCGCATGAACCTGCTTCTGCACGGACTGGAAGATTTCTCCGTGGAACGCGGCGACACGCTGCGCAACCCGGTTTTCACCGACCCGGCCACTGGTGGACTGGCGACCTTCGATTGCGTCATCGCCAACCCGCCCTTTTCACTGGAACAGTGGGGACGTGAGATTTGGGAAAGTGACCCATGGGGCCGCGCCTTCGCTGGGCTGCCTACTGACTCAAACGGTGATTTCGCCTGGGTACAGCACATGGTCAAAAGCATGGCCGAGGGTCGTGGACGCATGGCTGTCGTTTTGCCGCAGGGTGCTCTCTTTCGCGGTGGCGTGGAGGGGCAGATTCGCCAACATTTGCTGCAAAAAGATTGGGTGGAGACCGTTATCGGGCTGGCGCCCAACCTGTTTTACGGCACCGGGCTGGCAGCCTGTATCCTGGTGCTGAAAAAGAAGAAATCCCCTGAGCGGGTGGGCAAGGTGCTGATTGTGGATGCTTCATCCATGTTCCGTAAGGGACGGGCGCAGAATTATCTTGACCCGGAGCACACCGCGGAAATTTATCAGTGGGTGAAAAACTTTGGGAATGTGGAAAACCGGACACGGGTGGTTGATCTTGCCGAGATAACGGCAGAAGATTGGACATTGAACATCTCGCGTTATGTGCTGCCACCCCTGGGCGCAGACATCCCGCCACTGAATGTTGCGATTGAAGATTTCAAAGCCGCCTGGGAGCGGGCGCAGGAAGCGGAAGAGAAATTGCGAAGTATAATGAAAGAAACTGGTTTCCTTATCAAGGAGTAATAGCTATGCAAGTCTCTTTTTCTCTCCCCGAAAGTCAGTTTGTTGCCGAAACACCCGAAGAAGTAACCAAAAAAATTCGTAAATATGCGGCGTTGGGGCTTTATCAGGCAGGGGAATTATCCATCGGCGCGGCTTGCGAACTAGCAGCGATGGATCGCTATTCTTTTCTCGATTTTTGCAAAGAGGAAGGCGTACTGTTGCGAACCCAGACGCCAGAAGAGTTGCAAGCGGATTTAAAAAAATTCACAGCCAAATGACCGGTAGCCCATGCTCATCATTGCCGATAGTTCTGCATTGATTGCGCTGGCAACCTGCGACGGGTTGCCAGCTTTGCCTGGTCTGTATGAAAATATTTGCGTTCCCCGGGCCGTTTATAATGAAGTTGTCCAGCCGGAAAAGCTGCAGGCTGCCACGCTGAAGGCCTTTTTATCTGGCCGAGTTGTAGATGCAGATACCGCGCACTGGGTGCTGGCGGCGGGCAGGCTTGGACAGGGCGAACTTGAAGCAATGGCTTTGTATAAACAGTTGAATGCGGATGCACTTTTGATTGATGACCATCGCGCCCGTGTGGTTGCCGAACACAATCAGATTCATTGTATTGGCTCGCTGGGTGTTTTATTGGTTGCAAAGCAACGCGGGGTGATTGAAAGCATTACGCCGTATGTGCAAAAACTCAAATTATCGCCCATTCGCTACGGCAACCAACCACTGGATGAAGTATTGAAATTGGCCGGGGAATAACTTTTCATGGCTGAGCGTCTCTCCCAAACCGAACTTGAAGCCTACTTGTGGGGCGCGGCTACCATCCTGCGCGGACTGGTGGATGCGGGCGATTACAAACAGTACATCTTTCCGTTGCTATTCTACAAGCGGCTCTCGGATGTGTGGGACTCGGATTATGCCGAAGCCTTCACCGAGACTGATGACGCCGACTACGCCGCCAGCATGGCGGACGAGCGTTTTGTCATCCCCGCCGGGGCGCACTGGAATCAGGTGCGCGAGACGGCCAGGGATGTCGGCAGCGCCATCCAGGCCGCGTTCCGCAGCATCGAAGCCGCAAACCCAGAGAAGTTCGATGGGATTTTTGGCGATGCGCCCTGGACCAACAAGGAACGCCTGCCCGATCACACGCTCAAAAACCTGCTGGAACATTTCGCACGACATACGCTTTCGCTGGCGAATGTACCCGAAGACGAATTGGGCAACGGTTACGAGTTCCTGATCAAGAAATTCGCTGATGACAGCGGCCATACCGCCCAGGAGTTTTATACCAACCGCACCGTGGTACATCTGATGGTGCAAATGCTGGAGCCGCAGCCGGGCGAGCGGATTTACGATCCGACCTGCGGCACGGGTGGGATGCTCATTTCTGCATTGGATGAAGTCAAGCGCAAAGGCGGCGAGTACCGCACGTTGAAACTCTACGGGCAGGAGCGCAACCACATGACCGCCTCCATCGCCCGGATGAACCTGGCACTGCATGGCGTGGACGATTTCGCCATTGCCCGCGGGGATACGCTCGAAAATCCCGTTTTCACTGAGCATGACCGCCTGGCGACCTTTGACGTGGTGCTGGCCAACCCGCCCTATTCCATCAAGCAGTGGAACCGCGAAGCCTGGCAAAGCGATGTTTGGGGACGCAACTTCCTCGGCACACCACCACAGGGCCGCGCGGACTATGCCTTTTTCCAGCACATCCTGAAAAGTCTGGATCAAGGCGGCAGGTGCGCGATTCTCTTTCCGCACGGCGTTTTGTTCCGCAAGGAAGAAGCCGACATGCGCCAGAAACTGGTTGACGCCGACCTGGTGGACTGCGTGCTTGGGCTGGGACCTAACCTGTTTTACAACTCGCCGATGGAAGCCTGCATTGTGATTTGCCGGATGAACAAACCGGCAGAACGGCGCGGCCGGGTGCTGTTCATCAACGCCGTGGATGAAGTGACCCGCGAGCGCAGCATGAGCTACCTGAAACCGCAGCACCAACAGTGCATCGCGGATGCCTATCATGCCTTCGCGGACGTAGACGGCTTTGCGAAGGTCGCGACACTGGACGAAATCCGCGCCAATGATGGGAATTTGAGTATTCCGCTGTATGTGCGCGGACGGGGTGTAGGAGAAGCCAAAGGCGAGTACGCGGCGGACGGGTTGACGGAAGCGGTGCGGGCGTGGGAAGCGAGTTCCAGTCGATTGGCTGAATCCATCGGCGGATTATTGAAGATATTGGGCTGATACGTGCTAAAATACATATTAGTATATGTATACGGGAGCCAAAATGCAACAAATTATCGGCGTAACGGAACTTCAACGTAAATTTCGCTCATTTTTTGATGACGTGGTCAGCAAGCACACCCCGGTCATCCTGACACGCGGTTCGCGCCCGGAAGCAGTCTTGATTTCTTACGAGGATTACCTGCGCTTCCAGCAAATGCAGGAGAGTGAAGTCTTGGCGCGTTTTGACAAGGTCTGGAATCGTCTTGCGGAAGTGAATACCGCCATCAGCGAAGAAGAATTGGCAGCCGACATCAAAGCGGCGCGGGGTTAGCCCACATGCGCGCCGTGATTGATATGGGGGTTCTGGTCAGCGCCCTGATTCGCCGCCAGGGAACAACGGGGGATGTGCTACGTGCCTTGCGCGATGGACGTTTTACCGCCGTTTATTCGACTGACATTCTCGTGGAAATCATTGATGTGCTTGGACGCCCGACATTCCGGCAGAAATATCATATCGAGCCGGATGACATCACCGCCATCATCAACCTGCTGCGTCTGCGCGGCGAAGTGGTGACGCCGCAACGTAAAATTACCGCCTGCCGCGACCCCAAAGATGACAAGTTTCTCGAAGCCGCGCTGGTCGGTGAAGCGGACTGTATCGTTTCTGGCGACGCCGACCTGCTGACCATGACACCCTTCGAGAATATCCCCATCCTGCGTCCGGCAGAGTTTTTGGCGAGGTTATGACCCGCTTCACCGATTGGAAAAGTAAGCAGGTTGTATAATTAAAATCGAGGTGTCCCATGACTGTTCAAAATATTCCAAATACAAAATATGCGAAAGGCGTTCGCTGGCTGGCGGAACTTTACAAAAATCGACAGGTTGATTCGGTCACGGCGCAAACGTTGAACAAACTGGTTGACCTGGAGGCCAGTCGTCTGCGTCTGCAACTGGAGGACATGGAAAGAGTCTTGGCAGATTACGAAAAGCAATACGGCATGTCCTCGGCGGAGTTTTTGAAGAAATATGAGGCGGGGAAAACGGATGACCGCATGGATTATGTCGAATGGGCCTCGTTGACCAAAATGTCGCGTAGTTTCCGTAAAACGCTGACGGCCATCGCCAGCGAGGGGTGAGTATGAATCCGGTAGAATACCTGTCTGCCGTCAAAAGCCTGCTTTTAAACAGCCCGCTGGTTGTCAGACACCAAATCCTGCGGGAATATGAGGGCTTGCAAAAGAGTTACATTCGAGCGCGCCTTACTTTGACCGACGAGAGCACCCTGGAATTTTCTGAATACATCGAGCCAGAAGCGCAAGCCCAATTCAAAATTACCGACTATAGTTTTCAATGGATGGACAAGGACGGGCATCAAATTCGCCGTTGGGATAATACGCCGCATTTCCCCAAACTCGAAAATTTCCCGCATCACATTCACATGCGTGCAGATGATGTGGTTTCCGGCCAACCGGTGGATATTTTCGGCGTATTGGCTGAAATTGAGAAAACGATTGCGCAATAACCACGCCGCCACTTTCATCCTTCATCCTTCCGCCTTCATCCTTTCTTATCACCATCCCCTCCACACGGACAACCGACCCGCTCGCCGCAGGGGTTGAACACTTCGTGGCGGACGGGACAACCTTTATCAATTGGAAAGATAGACAGGCTGTATAATCAACATAGAGGTGTTTTATGACCGTTTATTCGCAAACCCAAACCGAACGCGACTTAAAAAAACTGACCAACTTGGTCAAAAGCGGGCAACTCAGCGATTCGCTGGCGCGTAATATCCACAAATTGGTTGGACTTGAAACCAATCAGTTGGAAAATGACCTGACCGCCACAGAAAAAGACCTGGCCGAGTTTGAGCGGCAGTATCATCTGTCCACAGCAGATTTTTTCCGTCAGTGGCGGGCCGGGCAGACCGATGACCGCATGGACTATGTTGAATGGGCCTCGCTGGCGCAAATGGCGGAAAACCTGCGCCAGCGTTTGGAACTGCTCAAGAGCGGGAATCCAAAATGAAAGTCGCCGATTATTTTGAGACAATCCGGGAACAGCTCGTGATTGTCTCTTTTGTTGCCGATTTCAAAATTATCAAACAGGTGGATCGCTCAAAAAATGGGCACGTTCGCGCCCGGGTAACCTTCACTGATGACAGCCGCCTGGAGTTTTCGGAGTTTATCGAACAAAACGCCAATGAAGAAATCCAGGTTGTGACCTATAGTTATCACTGGGTGGATCAGAACGAGACTTTATTGGCCCGTTGGGATAATACCCCGCATTTCCCCAAACTTGAAAATTTCCCGCATCACGTTCATAAGAATACAGGCGATGTGGTTCCCGGCCAGCCGGTGGATATTTTCGGGGTTTTGGCCGAGATTGAGAAAACGGTTGGGCAATAACACCACGCCGCCTTTTTCATCCTTCCTAATTCATCCTTCATCCTTCCCTATGACCTTCACCCGCTTTGCTGACGTAATCACCATCTCCTCCACGCGGACAGCCGACCCGCTCGCCGCAGGGATTGAGCGTTTCGCGCAAGATAGTTTGCTTTAGTTGGAGAAAAAGCCATGAAAAGAACAATTCTGTATTATCCAACTATCCAAATAAGCAACAGTAAGTGGATTAAACGGTCAATTTTCTATTGGGATGTTATTGGTTCAATTGTCCCGATGGATTTTGATTTACCTGAATACTGTCTGGCCGACATGGCATTATTGCGTGACCATGGCGCATATCGCGCTTATCATCCTGAACATAACATCAGGCAAAACCATGAATTAGAGCGTGAATTTGAAACCATCAAACAATCTCCAGAGTTCCAATCCTTAAAGGGCGGACATACTTTCGAGCGAAAAGATTTTAAAATCTATTTACCAAAAATCGATGATGATTTTGCGCAGCGTTTAATTGGAAGTGGTTCTGTAGACCTAGATGGGCCTTGGTTATTATTTACGCAGCGAGAAGGAATGTTATACATGTCGCTGTTGGCAAAATATTTGGCCGATGAAGATAACAGGGCTGCTACAGTGCCAGGTACCGATTGGGGTGGTTATCAAAAATTAGCCTTTGCGATTTCGCCATCGGGCAATTTCGCACCTGCTTTATCTTTGAAACTTGATTCGGTTTTACCAATGCCACGAGAGGATGTTCCACTCAAACAAATTCTTATATTCAAAGAAAAAAGACGAGATGAACTGCTCGAATTTCGCAAAACAATTCTCGACCTTCAGCAACAATTAAAAATAGCCAAAACAAATGCCGAAGTACAGGATGATTTAGCAAGTTTCAGCGAAAGCATGGAATTAGGCGTTTCTAAATTGGTGCGGTTAGCCGAAGATGAAAAACTCCCAACATTTCTAGGCACAATCGAGTCTGCTTTTTCGATGAGCCTGCCAGATGTTGTGTCAATGGCGGCTGGAGCAACAATTGATCCAACCGTGGCGGCAATTGGTTTGGCTGGAAGTGGAACTATCAAGGTAAGCAAATATTTGATTGATAAGGTAAATGAGCATAGACGAGCATTGACCAGAGACACCTATTCTTATATTTATCATGCCCAAAAAGAGGGCATCATAGCCAACTTATGACCCTCACCCGCTTTGCTGACGTAATCACCATCCTCTCCACGCGGACAGCCGACCCGCTCGCCGCAGGGATTGAACGCTTCGTGGGTTGGAGATATTGAGCAGCAATTGAAAACAGGAAAACCAATGACTGCAAAAGAGACTTTTGACAACGGAACAGGCTGGACAGAAAAAAGAGCGAGATTAGCGCTTCCGATATTATTATCGCTCGCCAAATCAGCTCATAAGATTACTTACAGCAATCTTGATAAAGAGATCGCTGTACAACTTGATCAGCAGCCTACTCCCGTATTGGTTATCTATGGCAAGGTTTTAGAACTTGTTGGAGAAGCGATAAACCAACTTTCTGAAGAGTGGCAAGATGAAATTCCCCCATTAACGATTCTTGCTATAAGCAAGCTAAATGACAAACCGAGCAGTGGCGTGGATGGTTTCTTAAAACGATATATGACTCTCCTGCAAGAAGTCGTTTTTAGCAGGCGAAACTCGGGCCAAAAGTCAGCCGAGAGCCTAACCAGCGTGCCAGGCGGGTCAGCGCGGAGAGACAAAAAGATGTTACGGA
>CAILYI010000105.1 GCA_903838415.1 uncultured Anaerolineae bacterium
AGCCCTTCCTCAGCACAAAAAATTCTTCTGGCTGCCCAATAAGTCGGCTTCAGCCGACTTGCATAACCTGAGGCAGAGCTTTAGCTCTCGCCGATACTTTTGCGCTATACCCGATGCTTGGAAGAGCGGGGTGGGCGTTTTTAGATGCGATATAATGAATCAATCTGCCTGGCCTGACCCGTATAAGCCAGTACCAAAAGAAAATAACGATGTCTTGCAGGTAGCGGTAGGAAAACGAAAATGAGCACAATTACTTGGAATATCCCTCGCGAAACATTATTCGCCTTAAAAGGCTCCACCGAAGATGTTGGGTTGATACTTCGGATGGCTTCGGCTGTGAAACTTTATGAAATGGGCAAGCTCTCTTCCGGGGCTGCGGCACATCTTGCCGATGTCCCGAGAACAGTGTTTTTATCAAAACTGGCAGATTATGGGGTGGATACGTTTCAACTCAGCGAAGAAGAGCTTCAACGCCAAACTCGTTTGAAAGAAAAAGATTTGTAACTGTTCACTGCGCATGTTCTCACCGCCAAGTTCGCCAAGAAAATCGCTAGTTCGCCAAGTTTTTATAAAAGCAGCCCGTATTGTAATAAATCAGGTGCACCTGATTTCAAGTTCGAAGTCCTCGCTTACCTACCAGGCTGTATTGAAGTTGGCGGATGAGTTGTAGACAAAAGGGATTGGAGATGAAAAACGGGGATGCGCCCGACTACATCTTCCGGATCTTCCCAGTATGCGAAGCGCTGATTCATTATCCATGGAAAACCTAAGAAAATCCGCTTTTATCCACGTTCGTCAGTGGTGAAAAAGCTTTTCGTTTGCTTGGAAACATGGAGTAGAGCATTGTAGATATGGAGCAAGAGCTTGGAAACATGGGGTAGAGCATTGTAGACATGGAGCAAGTGCTTGGAAACACGGAGAAGAGCATTGTAAACATGGAGCAAGCGCTGGGAAACACGGAGAAGAGCATTGGAAACATGGAGAAGAGCATTGGAAACATGGAGTAAGCGCTTGGAAGCACGGAGTAAGCGCTTTAAAGCATAGAGTAAGAGCTTGAGAGCACGGAGTAAGAGCATAGAAAGCATGGAGTAAGAGCTGGGAAGCATGGAGTAAGGCTCAGGAAGGGCAGTGCTACGCCCGGATCGGGCAGAGTGACACCAGGGAAGCGCATTAAAGCCTTATGGAAGCGTGTTGCAGCGTCGGGGAAGGATCGATCAACACCAGGGAGGCGCCATGGTACTTGCATCAGGCCCATGACTACCATCAGGAAGCGCAGCGTGAAAGTGATTTGTCTGAACATGGCCGCAAACTTTATCCCGGGGGCGGATTAAGAGCTCGCGGGGCAGGTTCAGCGGCGGCTTTCCGTTTTCAACCTGAAAGGAGTTTTTGCATGTCTTCCACCCCATCTCTTACCATTGCCGGGCAGTTGAACGCTGCCCAACTGGCGATTGCCAACAGCCTGGCGGATGCCGAAATCCTGCCGCTGGTGGCCGCTTATGGTTATACCTCCGCCCGCTTGCATGAAGGCCAGGCCCTGTTTGACAGCGCCCAGGCGGCATGCGTTGCCCAGAAAAGCGCGGCGGGTGTGCAGCTGCAGGCCACCCAGGAACTGGCGCAGGCTCAACTGGCCGCCCAGGACGCTTACCAGGCGCTTTCCAAGGTGGCGCGCGCGGTTCTCAAGGAGGATCGCGCCAGCCTGACCGCCCTGGGCGTGACCGGCGCCATGCCGCGCAGCGTCGCGGGCTTCCTTTCTGCCAGCGAGACGCTCTTCAATAACGCCGCCAACCTGGCAAGCCTGGCGGATTACGGCTATGACGCTGAGCGCCTGGAAGCCGAAAAGGCCAAAATCAGCGCCTACGGCCTGGCCAACCAGGCCCAGGAAGCCGCCAAGGGCGCCGCCCACCAGGCCAGCCAGGAGCAGACCGCCGCGCTGACCACCCTGAAGGAATGGCGGGTGCAGTACATCAAGATCGCCCGTGTGGCCCTGCGCGACAAGAAGCAGCTGCTCGAAAAGATCGGCATCCCCGTCCGCACCTCCCCGCGCGCGGTCCCCGCTGCCAAGAAAAACGGCGCGGCGTAAGCGTGTTTGTGATTGAATAACCCCTGAAGAACGCCACACCGGTTCGCGCCGCAAGGCGCGGGCCGGTGTGGTGGGGGGATCCTTCCGGGAACTTTATCCAATTTTTAGTTTCCTGTAAAACAGAATCGTGTGAGTTGGCTTCTTGTACAAAAAGAAAGCAATCGGGCTTGCAAAGTGACAGGTTGTGCCAGGATAGGAATGACGTCCACATTACGAAATTTAACGCCGTGGTAGTCTGGATCGAGAAACGAAAATTTACAACCCTTGTGTCAGACAGGGCTTGCCGCGATATAATGGCGATTGCAGATTAATGGTAAGGTTGAGCCATTTGGATGGTGTTGTGTTTTGTTTAGAAAAAAAGTCACGGCTGTTCCGTTGGTTGTGGATATTTTGTGAATTGGGTAGGCGGCGCAAGGTCGGTTTTCTTCCCTTGTGAACGATTTATGATTTATGATCAATAATTGCATGTTTTTATATCGTGATAAAGGACTGTTACCAAACAATGAGTGATTTGCCAATAGCCAATGCAGCCAAGCCGTCCGACGAGCCAGTGATTGTGCTCGAGGCGGGTCGAGCCGATTTAAATTACTGGGGTGACCTGTGGCGTTACCGGGAGCTTTTTTTGATTCTGGCCTGGCGTGACCTTTCGGTGCGCTACAAGCAAACCGTCATTGGCGTTACTTGGGCCATCATCCGGCCTTTCCTGACGATGGTTGTCTTTACGATTATCTTCGGCCGGGTAGCCAACTTGCCCAGTGACGGCAACGCGCCTTATGCACTGCTGGTCTTTGCCGCCATGCTTCCATGGACTCTGTTCGCCACATCTCTGGGTGACGCTTCCAACAGCCTGATTGGCAATGCCAATTTGATCAGCAAGGTCTATTTTCCTCGACTGATCGTACCAA
Source organism: uncultured Anaerolineae bacterium (assembly GCA_903838415.1). Lineage (GTDB taxonomy): Bacteria > Chloroflexota > Anaerolineae > Anaerolineales > Villigracilaceae > UBA5195. The sequence goes on from CAILYI010000105.1 coordinate 2,986, forward strand.
CAGCAACCATTGTGACCGCTTTTGTGGATTTTCTAATCAGCCTTGTTATCTTGCTGGCGCTGATGCTCTATTATCGCTTTACGCCTGGTTGGAACCTGCTGCTGCTGCCAGCGTTTATGTTGTTAGCCTTATTGGCAAGTTTAGGCCCCGGCTTGTGGATCACGGCCCTGAACGTCAAGTACCGGGATTTCCGTTATGTCATCCCCTTCATTACGCAGTTTGGCCTGTATGTCTCACCGGTCGGTTTCAGCAGCAGCGTCGTCCCGGCCGCTTGGCGCTTGCTCTACAGCCTGAACCCGATGGTGGGCGTGATTGACGGTTTCCGCTGGTGCATCCTGGGCGGCAGCAGTCCAATCTACTGGCCAGGCTTCGCGCTCAGCCTGCTGGTGGTGGCCTTCTTCCTGTGGCTGGGCGTCAGCCAGTTTCGTAAGATGGAAAAAACGTTCGCGGATATGATTTAGCTATGTCTGATATCATCATTACAGCCGAAAACCTCGGCAAAAAATACACCATTGGCCACCAGCGTAAAAACGCCGGCTATAAGTCGCTGCGCGATGAATTGTCTCAGAACGCCCGCGGACTATTTCGCAAGACAAGCGAGCTGCTGCGCGGCAAAGACCTGATTCAGGGTGATACCCAGGAGGATTTCTGGGCGCTCAAAGATGTCAGTTTTAAGATCCGGCGCGGCGAGGCGGTCGGTATCATCGGGCGCAACGGCGCGGGCAAGAGCACGCTTTTAAAAGTTTTGAGCCGCATCACCGAGCCTAGCGCCGGGCGAGTGACCATCATGGGTCGCGTGGCCAGCCTGCTGGAGGTTGGCACCGGTTTTCACCCCGAACTGACCGGGCGCGAGAATATCTACTTGAACGGCGCCATCCTGGGCATGGGGCGTGAGGAGATCAAACGCAAATTCGATGAGATCGTGGCCTTTGCCGAGGTGGAGAAGTTTCTGGATACGCCGGTTAAGCGTTACTCCAGCGGTATGTATGTACGTCTGGCCTTCTCTGTGGCAGCGCATTTGGAGCCGGAAATCCTTGTGGTGGATGAAGTGCTGGCGGTGGGGGATGCTGAATTCCAAAAGAAGTGTTTGGGTAAAATGGGAGTTGTAGCGAAGGAAGGGCGGACAGTTTTGTTCGTCAGTCATAATATGGCGGCGATAGGAAGGCTTTGTCCCCGATGTTTCCTTTTGAATAAAGGACAAATAACAAGTGAAGGATACACCAAGCAGGTTATTGATAAATATCTTTCTGACGAGGATTCGACTGAAGGAGATCTCAAATTTCAACCTGACACGCGAAAGTCAGTGCAAGTACTACGTATCAGGTTGCTTGATGATCATGATAGAATATCCCTTTCACTTGATCGGATGCGTCCCTTCCGATTGGCCATCGAGATTGTAGCACACGAAGATGCATCAAATGGTGAAATTGGAGTTAGTCTCGAAACAATCGACGGTGTACGGATTTGTGATTCAGTTAGTGCAGATGAGATGGAACGGTTCATTCTTTTTAAGGCTGGAAAGACTTACTTAGCCCAGGTGGAGTTTCCAGGTGGATTACTTAATGCAGGTAGCTATAGGCTTTCTGTTTCCGTGGTTTCTAACCACACCCATTTGGACGGACAGTATTTTCCTGCCTTTCGGTTGGTTAATATGGGTGAATTTACTTCTTTTGTAGGCGCAACATACAATGCGATTTTGTTAGTTAAAACTAAATGGCAAACAGAGCAGATTTAAGAACCGCTCTTTGTAAAATGAGGAGATCATAATGACAGACAAGAAAAGTATTGCACCCGATTTTATCCAGACAGATCCTTGGCCGATTCCTCGTCATGTTCTAATCATTGCCGAAATCGGTATCAATCACAACGGCGATCTGAATATTGCTAAGCAGTTGATTGATATGGCAAAGCTCGCTGGCTGTGACGCAGTCAAGTTTCAGAAGCGCACCATAAATATCGTTTATACCAAAGAACTTCTTGAATCACCACGAGAAAGTCCTTGGGGATCAACACAGCGAGCACAAAAAGAGGGACTCGAGTTTGGTAAAAACCAATATGATGAACTCGACTCATATTGCCGTCAAGTTGGGGTTGACTGGTTTGCCTCGGCCTGGGACGTGCCAAGCCAGCATTTTCTGGGCCAGTATAATTTGAAATATAACAAGATAGCTTCTGCTATGTTGACTCATCGTGAACTTTTGCAAGTAGTTGCTGAAGAAAAAAGGTTAACATTCATCTCCGTTGGAATGAGTACCTACGAAGAGATTGATGAAGTTGTTAATCTATTTAGAAAATATGATTGCCCTTTTATTTTGATGCATACGGTGTCAGAATATCCTGCCGACGAATCGACGCTAAATTTGCGTATGATTAATGAATTGCGACAGCGTTATAACTGCCAGGTAGGCTATAGCGGGCATGAGGCCTCAGTTTCACCATCTGTTGTTGCAGCAATTTTGGGAGCGAGCGTAATTGAACGACACATCACTTTGGATCGTTCAATGTATGGCAGCGATCAGGCTGCTTCGCTTGAGAAACCGGGGCTCGAATCACTCGTTGGACAAATTCGAAAAATACCAATTATTTTAGGAAGTGGTGTTAAGTCTATTTCAGTTTCAGAGGAAAAAAATGCTGCCAAATTACGATATTGGCGGTCTGCAAGCTAAGTGGGTCCTAAGGATACTATGATTTACTGTTTCGATATTGACGATTCGATTATTACATCTACCAACGGAAGTTATGAAAATGCTGAACCGCACCTGGAGATGATTTCGTTAGTTAACGCATTATTTAATTCTGGACATCACATAATTCTTTATTCAGCTCTTGGTTCAAATACCGATACCCACCTGCAAGAATTGACAATTGATAAGCTCAAAAAATTGGGAATTTTGTATCATGAATTAAATTTTGACAAACCTCAAGGGAAATTTTCCATAAATGAAAAAGCAATAAGTGTAAAATGGTTTTCTCCATCTGAAGATGACACAAAACAAAGAATCGGGCCAAGTGCTATGGCCGATGATGAATATTTGGCTCTGACCTACTCTACTGAACGCGAGGCATATACTTCATATCCCTATCTTTTTTCGAAATGGTTATTAGAGAATATCTACCACAACCCAGGCCGGTTGTTGGATATAGGCTGTGGAAGAGGTGAATACCTTTCTGGGTTTCAACACCTTGGCTTTGATGTTGCTGGTCTTGATCTTTCAACTTGGGCGCAAAAAGTTTCTCCTCAGTTTCAGGTAAGAATAGCTGATTTGGAGAAAGATCCTCTGCCATTCCCACCCGAGAGTTTTGATTATGTTTTTTGCAAATCCGTTATCGAGCACATGAGACAGCCGATGAAATTGTTTAATGAAGCATATCGTGCACTAAAGCCAGGTGGAGTAGCCGTGATTATGGCCCCAAGTTGGACCCATACATATTGGGGTCCCTTTTATATAGATCATACCCATATTACACCGTTTACGGCACCCGCTTTAGCAGATGCCTTAACTTTGGCAAAGTTCAAAGAGGTTAAAGTTTCCCATTTTTATCAATTGCCGTTTATCTGGCGATTTCCATTATTAAAAGTTGTATCAGGGTTGATTTCTTTGTTTCCATTACCATATCGTCCTTTCCAACCGGCACCTTGGCCGGAAAGTTTGAATAAACTAATTCGTTTTTCAAAGGAACTTATGGTATTGGGTATTGGAATAAAACCAAATAGTTAAGAAGGACGAGATGGTTTCGGTATGAATTCGCTCAAAGTGATAGCAATAATTCCTGCTAGAGGTGGTTCAAAAGGAGTCCCTGGAAAAAATATCAAGGTGTTGGCTGGATACCCTGTGATAGCTTTTTCTATCGTGGCAGCCAGGATGACTTTAAATATATGCCGAACCATTGTTTCCACTGACTCACAAGAGATAGCTGATATCAGTAAACATTTTGGAGCTGAAGTACCATTTCTACGCCCTGCGATTTTTTCGGGTGGGCTTTCACCCGATAGGGATTTCGTGATGCACGCGCTTGACTGGTTTATCGAAAACGAAGGCTCGGTGCCAGATTTCTTGGTTCACCTACGTCCAACAACCCCTTTGCGCACTCCTGCTCTGATTGATGAAGCGATAACGAATATCATTTCCAATCCTGAAGCAACTTCTTTGAGGTCAGCGCACGAGGCACCAGAATCACCATTCAAATGGTTTATGCGCGACGATATAGGTTACTTCTACGGTTTTAACCCCAAAGACCCGCGTCCTGGTTATTCCAACCTGCCTCGCCAATCCTTCCCTTCGGTTTATGTTCCGGATGGCTATGTGGATGTATTGAGAACAGAATTTGTTTTGAAATCTGATGACATACATGGGAACCGTATTATGGGTTATGTATCGCCGATGTGTCGCGAGATAGATACAATGGAGGACCTTGAATTCCTTAAGTACCAACTCACGCAAAGCAGTAACCCATTGCTAGATTATTTAAAATTACACTTCCAACAGGAGCCGTAGCATGTCCAATTGGCGATTCAATCTTACCCCAATAGATGTTCCGAAGGTCGAAACCAAATATAGAAAAATCACTACCAAGTTACCTGTGCCTGAGAGCCTGGAGATATTGGAAACCCTGGATCACTTTGAGGCAAAGACAATGCTTGGCCAAATGCCGGTCGTTTGGGATCGGGCAGAAGGGTTTCAGGTTCACGATGCCTGGGGCAATACTTGGATAGACTTCACCTCTACAATTTTTGTGGCGAATGCCGGACATGGCAATCCAAAAATTGTCAATGCACTGCGTGAGCAATTGGATAAGCCATTATTGCACACTTACAATTTTGCCAGCAAAATTCGAGCAGATTATCTGCGCTACCTTATCGAATCAACGCCGCCTCAGTTTGAAAAAGCCTGTCTGTTTGTAGCAGGTACTGAAGCAACCGAAGCCGCTTTGAGACTGATGAGGATGCATGGTTGGAAGATAGGGAAGAAACAGCCCGGTGTTATTGCTTTCGAAGGTTGCTTTCACGGTGAAACCTTGGGAGCTCGCATGATGAGCTATAACCCGAAAGCAAAAGAATGGATTGGATATCATGACCCTCATATCTATCATTTACCTTTTCCTTATCCATGGCGTATGGATGCCATAGCAGATCCACGTGCTTATTTCCGATCTGGAATGAGTAAACTGATTAAGCAAAATCAATTGAACCCCAAGGAAGATCTCTGCGGCTTCATCCTTGAAACTTATCAGGGATGGGGTGCCGCGTTCTATCCGGAAGAATTCGTACATGAATTGATGGATTTTGCTCATGAAAACGGGATGCTAGTAGCTTTTGACGAAATGCAATCTGGCTTTGGTCGCACTGGTAAATTATTCGGCTATATGCATTATGGTGTAGAACCCGACCTTCTCTGTTGTGGAAAAGGAGCATCTTCTAGTATGCCTCTTTCGATGATTCTGGGAAAACAAGAGATTCTAGATTTGCCAGAGTTTGGAGAGATGTATTCTACGCATTCAGCTAATCCATTGGCTTGTGCCGCAGGTCTGGCTAACCTTCACGAATTAATGGAAGGCGGATTATTAGAAAATTCACGCTTGCTAGGCGATTTGTTTCATTCGCGGCTGAATTTGATAAAAAACCACTTCCCAGAACAAATTCGTTGTGTTTTAGGCAAAGGATTGGTTGCGGCAGTTCATTTCGTAGACCAAGATGGCAGACCCTTGGTGGATTTATGCAATCGAATTTGCCTGGAAGCAATGCGGCGTGGTCTGCTTGTGGTTCACACGGGGCGAGAGTCAATCAAATTAGCACCCCCGCTTTGCATCAATGAAGAAGCCCTAATGGAAGGGTTAGATGCCTTAGAGCAGGCCATAGCCGAGTGCATTGGCAAATAACAAAATGATACTCACTACCCGGCACGTAGGATTGGTGGTTAGCAACCTTGACCGTTCCATCAATTTTTATCGAGATATTTTCGGACTTGAAATTTGGCAACAGGCAACTGAAGAAGGAAGTTACATTGATAAAGTTGTCGGTATCCCGAATGTGCGCGTCGAATGGGCGAAATTGAAAGCACCAGATGGTTCATTGCTGGAACTTTTGCAATATCCTACAAATCCTTCTCCGGCGCAATTCGAGAATGCCCCGTCGAATCGGCTCGGGTGTTCTCATGTTGCTTTTACTGTGGTTGATTTACAAGCCACTTATCAAAAGTTGCTTGCAAACGGATATCACTGCAACAGTGCGCCGCAGGTCTCGCCGGATGGCAAGGTTAAAGTTATGTACTGCCATGACCCGGATGGCATTATCTTGGAGTTGGTTGAGGAGTTGGGCGTATGAATCCTATAGGCATCATGCAGGGTCGTTTATTACCCCCTATTAATGGGCGCATTCAATCCTTTCCCGCACAGGCATGGCGGGATGAATTTGCTTTGGCTCGACAGGCCGGGCTAAACTGTATTGAATGGATTTATGAAAAAGAGAATGAAGACTTAAACCCTTTAGGGAGCAATGCTGGCTTGGCGGAGATGCGCAAATTATCGGTGGCTTCAGGTGTATTGATCCGATCTATCTGCGCTGATTATTTCATGACTGAGTTGTTGGTCACACAAAGCGGCGATCCTGATGCAAAAAACCTTCAGCAATTAAAATGGTTGATTGGCCGCGGGGGAGCGCTTGGCATTCGCTATATTGTTCTTCCGTTTGTAGATTCTTCATCCATAAAAACACCGCCGCAATTGGAAGGATTACTGGCTGTACTTAAAGAAATCTGCCCGGTTGTGGAGCAGGAAAAAGTTGAAATTCACTTGGAAACCGATTTGCAGCCTGCTGAACTGGCAGCGGTTTTGCAGAAAATCAACCATCCTCTTATCCGCGCCAATTATGACTCCGGGAACAGCGCTTCGCTGGGTTATGACCCAGAGGAAGAATTGACATTATTGACGCCCTGGCTCGCAAGTGTGCATATAAAAGATCGCCTACGCGGCGGAGGAACAGTACCTTTGGGAACTGGGGACACAAAGCTTGATTTATGTTTTCAAATGTTTCAAAAAGCCAATTATCAAGGCTTTTTCGTTCTGCAGGCTGCCCGCAGCAGCGCTATGAGCGAAGTGGACTGGGCGATAGCAAATCGAAAATTTGTAGAAAAACATCTATCAAGTGCATCCAACCAGGTACGTCCCAATCAGAGTTCTTGATAACTTTGCAACAGACAGAACAAACAAAACGAGAGCAAGCATACGATGGAATTAAACCTTTCTGGAAAAACCGCTTTTATTGCTGGTTCCAGCCGCGGCATTGGCTTCGCGATTGCATCAGCGTTTTTGCAAGAGGGAGCAAAGGTAGTTATCACCGGGCGCAACGTCGAATCACTCGAGGAAGCGAGTACTTTGCTCGCGGGTGAGGTCGAGCCATCGCGCATACTTTCTATTTGCGGTGATATGACTAACTCCACAGATATTCGACATGCACTCGATGAGACCATGTCCGCGTTCGGTAGCATTGATGCTGTAGTGGCCAATGTAGGCAATGGCACTGCACGTGGTGGATGGGATCTGAATTTAGACGACTGGCAGTCAGCTTTGAACAATAATTTACTTAGTGGTATGACTCTGGCAAGTACAGCACTGCCTCACCTGATCGCCCGTGGCAGAGGAAGCCTGACCTTCGTTTCTTCTATCGCAGGATATGAAGCCATCAATGCGCCAGTCACATATAGTGCAGCAAAAGCCGCCGTTCAGAGTGCCATGAAGAACCTATCGCGCTTGGTTGGTGTTCATGGTGTGCGCGTGAATGCAGTTGCACCAGGCAATATACTGTTCCCAGGCGGAACTTGGGAAGGTAAACTGGCTGAGCGAAGAGAATTTTTTGAACAATATATTAAATCGGAAGTTCCGCTGCAACGGTTCGGCCGGCCAGAAGAGATCGCCGATGCGGTGGTCTTTCTAGCTTCAGAGAGAGCTAGCTTTATCACTGGAACCTGCCTGGTTGTGGATGGCGGGCAAACCCGTACTTCGTAAAGGGTATAACCCTGATGCCCTTACACATTTTTATTGAGAGCCTGCGCGAACAACAGGCGGTACGAATATTGGCGATAAATGCGCCTGGAAGTTCGGCAAAAGATTGATATTGATTGAAACACAACGCTGAAACC
>CAILYI010000106.1 GCA_903838415.1 uncultured Anaerolineae bacterium
GCAGTTCACCGCCGCCGATGTGATGCCAGCCGCTGCTGATGTGGAAAAATCCGCTCAGCCAGCTGCCGCACAAACGCCAGCCGTTTCTGACGTGCGTTCTGCCAGCCGTCAGGCTCCGGTCGCAGCGCCAGTTGTTGAAGCCGAGCAGTTCACCGCCGCCGATGTGATGCCAGCCGCTGCTGATGTGGAAAAATCCGCTCAGCCAGCTGCCGCTCAAACGCCAGTCGTTTCTGACGTGCAGCCTGCTAAACGTCAGGCCCCGGTCGCTGCGCCAGTGGCTGAAACTGCGCAATTTACCGCCGCAGTTCCCACCGCGGACGTGGCGCCAGCCGCCGCTGTTGTTGAAGTTGAAAAATCCGCTCAGACATTTGCCGCACAAACGCCAGCCGTTTCTGACGTGCGTTCTGCCAGCCGTCAGGCCCCGGTCGCTGCGCCAGTGGCTGAAACTGCGCAATTTACCGCCGCAGTTCCCGCCGTGGACGTGGCGCCAGCCGCCGCTATCAGTGAAGTGGAAAAATCCGCTCAGCCGGGTGCCGCTCAAACGCCAGTCGTTTCTGACGTGCAGTCCACCAGCCGTCAGGCTACGGTCGCTGCGCCAGTGGCTGAAACTGCGCAATTCACCGCCGCAGTTCCCACCGTGGACGTGGCACCAGCCGCCGCTGTTGTTGAAGTGGCAAAATCCGCTCAGTCATCTGCCGCTCAACCGCCAGTCGTTTCTGACGTGCAGCCTGCTAAACGTCAGGCCCCGGTCGCTGCGCCAGTTGCTGAAACTGCCCAATTCACCGCCGCAGTTCCCGCCGCGGATGTGGCGCCAGCCGCCGCTGTTGTTGAAGTGGAAAAAACCGCTCAGACAGTTGCCGCTCAAACGCCGGTCGTTTCTGATGTACAGCCCGCCAGCCGTCAAGCCCCGGTCGCTGCGCCAGTTGCTGAAACTGCGCAATTCACCGCCGCAGTTCCCAGCGTGGAAGTGGCGCCTGCCGCCGCTGTCAGTGAAGTGGAAACATTCGCTCAGCCGGTTACCGCTCAAATTCCAGTCGTTTCTGACGCGCAGTCCACCAGCCGTCAGGCAACGGTCGCTGCGCCAGCTGCTGAAACTGCGCAATTCGTAGCCGCAGTTCCCGCTGTGGAAGTGGCACAAGTCGCCGCGGTCAAAGAAAAGGAAAAATCCGTTCAGTCCGCTGCCGCTCAGGTGCAAGTCAGCCCTGATTCGACGCAGACCGCTCAACAGACCCAGGTTGCTGTGCCAGTTGCTGAAACTTCACAGCCTGAATCGGTCCAGGCAGCTCCAGTGACCCAAATCAGCAATGAAATTGTAGCAGGCCAAAGTGACGTATCGTCACAGCCCAACCGAACCAGGCTGGATGTTCAGCCTGCTGCAGCAAATGAGTCAGTCGCCACAAGTGGTTCAGCTGCGGGCGTAGCGCTTGCCAGCCAGGAAAGTGTTTCAGCGCAGGCTCAGTCAGTTTCTTCTGCGAAAACACAGCCCGCTGCCGAGGAAATAAAAACCAGTCAAGCTAGCCCCGTGAGTGAGAATTCAACATCTGCGGCAAAGCAGCCGGAGACACCCACCATGGTTGAGCCGATGCCGGTCCTGACAACTCCGGCCATGGAAGCTGTCAGCGTAAAAGATGCCGGGAAATTGTCCACGGCTCAGATTAACGCCCAGGCTGCCGATGTGGTTCAACAGATCATGCGCCACATGAATGCCAAAATCTCAACCGGGCCGAGCTCGATGCGCCTGCAATTGAATCCCAAGGAATTGGGCGCGATCGATGTGCAGATGGTCAGTAATGCGCAGGGTGTCAGTGTTACCTTCTTTGCCGAACAGGGCAGCACCAGGCAGTTGCTGGAAACACAAATTAATCAGCTGCGCCAGTCATTGACAGATTCTGGCGTGCAACTTACGGGCTTGAATATCGGTCAGCACGGTCAATCTGGTCAGGAAGGAGGCTTTTCAAATCAGAGCCAGCAGTTTGTTCCATATACTCAACCAGACGTTCCCCAGGCCGAAATCCCGGTCAAAGAAAGTCTGCGTCCGGAACGCATCGCCGGTTCAACCACTGAAGTTGATTATTTGATTTGACCTGTTACAAACTCGTTTTCTAAAAGGAGAAAAAATGCAAGTAACCAGTGTTTCAAGTGCCACCCAGGCCGCCGCGATTGGCGCCGCCAAAGTGGTCACCCCGACAGCCGGAAACGCGCTTGATTCTGCCCAATTTATGCAGATCTTGATGGCGCAGTTAACCCACCAGAACCCGCTGGAACCGATGAATAACAATGAGATGATGAGCCAGTTTTCTCAGCTCAATTCTCTCCAAGAACTTCGGGATATCCATACCGCTATGGATAAAGTATCCGCTTCAAACCAGGTCAACTACTATGCCAGCCTGATCGGCAAAACTGTCAAAGCCACACGCGCCGATGGGAAAGTTCTGGAAGGAGTTGTTGATGGTGTTCTCACCGAAAAAGACAATCCGCAAGTTTTGATTGGATCTGAAACTGTCAACTTGACGGATGTCACCGAGATCATGGGAGCAAAAGTATGACCGATTCCTTCCAAGTTCAGCTTGGACGGGTAAATGGAGTTGGCGAACAGCCTTCAAAACCAGTCACCACGTCCAAGTCTGTGCAAGGACCCAGTTTCGCAGAAACGTTCGAGAATGTTCAGGGTGTTCGATTTTCCAATCATGCGCAGAATCGTTTGCAGAGTCGCGAAATTTCTCTGAATAGCGAAAATGTAAATCGCCTTTCAGATGCCATCGATAAAGCTGAAAAACGCGGTGGAAAGTCTTCACTGGTCATGGTCGATGATTTGGCCTTTATCGTCAACGTTCAGAGTCGCACCGTTGTCACTGCATTGGACAAGAATCAGCGCGGCGAAGGCGTATTCACCCAGATCGACAGCGTCGTCTTTGCCGATCCGGCCAGCAGCAGCACGAAATCCTTGGTCGATCTAAAAGGATAATCCGTTCGAACAGTTAGTTCTTCCCAATTCACAGGCTGGCCCTCTTGGAGGAAGCCTGAACCACCCACCTTTAGGAGAATATAATGATCCGCTCTATGTTTACCGCAATCAGCTCTTTGAGCCTTCAACAGAAATATCTGGATGTTGTTTCCAATAACCTCGCAAACGCCAATACGACCGGTTTCAAAGCCAGCCGCGTACTTGCCCAGGATCAATTCGCTCAGATGATGAGCCCAGGCTCAGCTCCCTCCACCACCCAGGGCGGCACCAACCCCACGCAGGTCGGACTCGGCGTCAGCCTCGGATATATCTCCTCCAACTTTACGCAGGGCATTCTGCAAAGCACCGGCCGCAATATGGATTTGGGCGTGCAGGGCGACGGCTTTTTCATCTACGGTCAGAACGCCAATCGCCGCTACTCACGCGAAGGCTCGATGAGCCTGGATATGGATGGTAACCTGGTGAACTCGGCCACCGGTCTGCGCACGCAGGGTTGGTTGACGGACGCAGCCGGAGTCACCGATACCAATCTCCCGGTGGGCGATATCAAGATCGTGACCGATAAAACCCTGGCGAAGGCCACTGAAAGCGTTGTTTTGGGTGGCAACCTGAGCGCAAATGCCACGGTCGGTGATACCAACACCATTTCGATGGGTGTCTACGACTCTTTGGGCGCGCTGCAAACGACCGCCGTCCGCTTTACCCGCGGCGGTACCCCGGCTGTTCCTGCTGTTATTGCTGACCCCACCGCCACACCACCTGTAGTCGGTTCTCCGGCTGTCGCGGCCATTCCGAATAACACCTGGACCTGGCAGATCATGGACACGTCTGGTGCCACCCCTGTCCTCGGAACTGGCGATGGCACAATCACTTTTGATGCCAGTGGACAAATCGATGTGGCCCTGTCAGTTCCTGGTACAGCCGTTGGCATCCCAGGTTCGGCTGGTTCAACTGATCCAATTAACCCGCTGGCAATTGACTTCTCCAAGCTGACCCAGTTGGCCTCCGCCAATACAGCCACCGTTACCAGCCAGGATGGTTTGCCCGCTGGCACCGTTTCGGATGTATACATCTCCCCTAATAACGGCGTAATTTCGCTGGTGTACTCCAATGGTATGGCTGAGCAGGTCGGTCAGGTGGCGCTGGCGCGTTTCACCAACCCCGCCGGGTTGGTCAAGGGTGAAGACACCACCTTCCTGGCTGGATTGAACTCAGGTGACCCGCAGATCGGCGCGGCCTCCACTGGCGGGCGTGGAGCCATCTCCTCCAGTTTCCTCGAAGCTTCCAACGTGGATATGGCGCAGGAATTTACCAACATGATTTTGGCTCAACGTGGTTTTCAGGCTTCTTCCCGCGTGATCACCACCTCGGACGAAATCCTGCAGGAACTGGTCAATCTCAAACGCTAATCCCGCTCTAAAACCTGACCGGCGCCAAATCCTTGGCGCCGGTCAGGTTTTAATTTCGGGGAAACACTTCAGCCGTGATTTTGCCTTGCCAGCCAAACCGCTTTATTTATTTGGGAATTTATCCGTGACGCGGTAGATATACGCCAATACTTCGGCCACCACCCGGTACAGTTCGGCGGGGATTTCTTCACCCAGGTTGACGTTCGCGAGGGCTGCAGTCAGCGTGGTATCTTCGTAAATGGCAATGTTATGCTTGCGCGCTTCAGCCAGGATTTTCTCAGCCACGATGCGTTGGCCGCTGGCCACCACGCGCGGTGCGCCGCCTTTTTCGGGGTCATACTGCAGCGCGGTTGCCATCAAGGGTTGCGCGCCATTTTCTGGCTGGCGGGTAATTTTGAAACGTTTATAGCCCAAATCACACCTCGATATTGACAGTCGTTGGAGGCGCGCTGCCAGCGGCCAGCGTGATTCCGCCAATTGGGCGCGGGTTTCCCACGCCAATTTGGGGTTCTTTGAGAATAAACCCGAGCGCTTGAAGGGCCTGCTCCAAAGATGGCAACTCATTTTGAGCTTGTTTGCACCATTCGGGATTGGGCGCGATCAGCGACGTCCTGATTTGCTTCCCGACCAGCGAAAGATCCACTTCCACGGTTTCGCCCGGTTTTAGATCCACCTGGAGAATCAGACGCGTATAGGCTGGATTAATGTTTCGGGAGTCAGATTTCGCTTCGTGGGCGATTCGCAATCGCGCGGATGAAAACTTCTCATCCGCTTTTTGTTGCGCACTCTGCAGCATGAATCCGATTTCAGACCATTCACCCCGCCCGGGAACTGGATCGGGTTTAATATTCATAAATTGACTCTGGCGGATGTCGGTCAGAAACTCGTTGATGGCCCGCGCGAGCGATTTTTCTCCAGATTGCTCGAGCGTTTGCTGCAGCCGCAGCAGGGAAACCAGCCCTTTTTCAGCCAACGGTTGCCCGGAATTCTGGGATTGTTCCAAAAGCGAGCTTTCCATTGATTTTCCCAGCATTTCAGCCGCGGCTTTGAGTTGTTTCGCCAACTCGGGAGCTTTCCCATCGCCTTGAACCACCAGCGCATTTAAACTTTCCAGGTTCGAGTTTAGCTGTTTCAAAAGGTCGGCGGGCAGCTTCTGTTGACTCGCCTGAGTTAGCAGCGCAATCAGATTGGCCAGCGAGTCACCGGTTTGAGCAGCCTGCCTGGAAGCCAGCGCCAGGCTCTGAGCGGTGACCGGCAAACCGGCGGCCTTCAATGCTGCCGCCAGCTCAGCCTCAGGTTCTCCCCAGGGACCGAAATCTGAAAGTGCGCCCAACAATTCTTTCAGCAAGCCCGGCGTCACCGGAAGATGCTGTTTGAGAATGGAGCGTGCCATCATCAGGTTATTGACCGACATGGGAATGTTATTTTGTTGCAGCAGGCTGACAGCCAGTTCAGGGCCATTAAAAACAGTCCCGGTCAATGCTGGCTGGGACTGCTCATTTTTGACAAATTTTAACGTGATGACCTGATCTGTCAGTTGGGTCACGATAAATTGAGCGGTGCGCTGGGAGAGCAGCGCCGTAGCCTGATCTGCGGAAGTCAGCTGGACGACCACCGGATAGCCCTCAATCGTCAGCACAGCCGTTGGCCCGTTTACTGTCAGCACTTGAGCGGTGACGCGCTGAAATGGCCGAAGACCCAAATCTGGGGTGGTCGGGGCATTAAGCGGCGAGACTGAAAGCGGGCCTGGAAATGTCATTTAGCCTGTGGTTCTCCGTGATCCGTCAACTCTTTCGCGAAAAAAGTTGACGGGGGCAGGGTGGACAATCGGTGCTATTCTGGAACGGAATTATTCTTGCGGCTGTACAACTCGTCAGACAAGACGCGCAAATCCTGAATAATCTCGGCCTGGCGTTGTGAGAGATATTGCAGGATGACCACGCGACTCAAGTCGTTGAAAAACAATTTCATACTCACCCGGTAACGATTGAGATGAAACTCAGGGTGAACTGCTATGACTCTGCCTCGGGCAGTAATGACAATTTTGCCATCCTGTCCACCCGTCAGGCTGGTGCGAAAAAAGGATTTTGTGTCCCTGCTTTCGATCATGGGCTTCTTCGTCAATTTTTTGATTTTATGGGAAACCGCATCGGGCAGGGAAATTGTCATAGTGATTTCACTGCCGGGTTGGAATAACCTGGCAGGGAACATGAAGCTTTCAAAATAAACGCTTGCGCCGCCAGCTGAAACATCCGCCAGTGGGGCAAGTATTTCGGAAGTGGAACCGGCAAATTGAAGAACCACGACCATTGGCTCGCTGGGCTCGACCCGAATTTGCACCCTTTTCCCAATATTATTTTTTGCAGTCTCGAAATTGGCTAATTCGGCATCTTCTTTTGCCAGATTCAAACTTATCACCTGCGCGCGGATCACGAAAGGCAGTTCGTCTCCTTCCAAATAGGCTTCGCGTTGATGATAAAGGCAGGCCAGCTGAATCTTATTGCTGTGCACTTGAATCTCAGAATCACCGATCGAATTGATGTTGACATCATAAGAGATTGGCAAACCCTTATAAATATTTAACATCCTGATTTCGGATCGGTTTTTGGCAATTTGACTTAATAATTGAAGAAAATTTACACCAGACATAAAGAAAATTCTCGCGGGTTTGTCTTTGAATCCGTTTTAACAAGCCGCATCCCCATAAAAATGGGCGGCTACTGGAACTTTCTTATGCGCTTATGCCCAGGGTGACCGAAGTCGGGTCAATTGGGACGTTGTTCTTGCGAATTTCATAGTGCAAGTGTGGGCCAGTGGAATGCCCGGTGTTCCCGGACAGGCCAATTGTGGCTCCGGCAGTTACGCTATCTCCCACTGACACGGGAATGCTCGAAAGGTGCGCATAGTAGGTACGAAAAGCGCCGTTTTCCACGATAACCAGGTTGCCGTAGCCCTGATTGTTCCAGTCAGCCGAGATAACCTTCCCATCCATGGTCGTCTTGATCGGCGTCCCGACTGGAACACCAAAATCCAGGCCATTATGGCCGGGATGAAACTCCTGGGTTAAGACTCCTCCAACCGGGCGACCAGATGGTTGGGACTTGGGTAGCGCCTGAGAGACGGTCTCGGCCTGGGCGTTGGTGGCGGCGTTGGTGGTGGTTGATGTCCCTGGTTCGACCTGTTGTGCGATCAGTTTTTCCAGCAACATGAGCATCAGCGGAGCCATCATCTCACTCATCCCCGAACTGCTTGGTTGATCAGACGAGGTGGGTGACAGGCTGCTCATCATCGTCATCGTCGAGAGAATTTCCTTGAAGGAAGAAACGATGTCTGCAGTTGACGATGCGCTACTTTTCGATTGGAAGTTCGTCGCCGAGAGACCGTAGGTTCCGGATGTGGTATCTACATTCTTTATCATAGTGGCTCAATTGTAAATTTAATGCCCAAAAATGTCAGTAAACGGAACATAAAATCGAGATCAGTTAAATGTAAATAGTTTTATCTCATCTTTACGCAATATTCAGAAGGGCTTTATAGGTGAAAAACTATTTATCAACTATACTCAAGACTGAAGGATTAATAGACGTAATGGGGCTCTCGAAGGTGTATCTGCGCCCATGAAAACGAAATCTACTGAATGGTCATCGCCTGGGTCGGGCAATTCACGATCAAAACCGGTAACCAGGAAGAAGCTGAAACGGTCGACACAAACCGCAATATTATTTTGGAAACGGGATTGCGCTGTATGAAATCAATTGCTGCCAGGTCCATTGGGTGAAGTCAATGCAAACTGAACTGAAAGTAAGAAAAATTTTAGGTCGAACTTACATGAACGAGAATCGACTTGCAGAGGCTTTGGATATTTTCAGCAAAATTTTGGTTGATTATCCAGACGATCTCGAGACCCTGCTCATTCTTGCAAACATTTATTTGGCCAGTGGTGATGGAAAAACTGCCAAAAATATCTACTTGCGCGCCCAAAAAGTTGATCCCGACAACAAAACCATCGATCGCCAGATCATCATGGCTGAAGAAATTGCTGAAAACGGTCTCGCAGAACCGACTCCGACTGATTTTCCTGCGGTGACGCGCTTGCTTCAGCGCTTAACCGGTAAATCAAAAGCAATTGATGAAAACGATATCATGCGGGCAGCCTATCTGCTCGATAAAATTATCAACAGCGAAAGTCCCGCTGAACTGGTTTCGATCCATTTGGATGAAATTGACGAGTTATTGCCAGCCTTGATCGAACTGAACATTCGGCAAGCGCATGCGGATGGCCACCCCGAGCTGGCTGAATCTTTGCGCGAACTTCAATTCAACATTGATTATCAGCTGGATGCGAAAGATGACGGTCGGTCCCTGCCAGAGCTTCCTGGCGATTTGAATCAGCCGCATTTTGATGGGAATATCCTGCTGCTGCTGCCGGATCTGGAAAAGAAGTCGAACCGGATGACGCTGCTCAAAGCGACATTGGAATCTTGCGGCTGCCGGGTCAGCGAAAAAGATCAGTACGTTTCTGGCAGGGGTGCCAAACCGGATGTTGTCATTACCAGCAATCCGCACACAAATCCGGCGCTGGCTGAAAGTCTGTCAGCGCTATCGGCGGCGGGCATCCCCATCATCTTGGATTTGGATACCGATTTCGAGAAACAACCCATTTCTCACCACGAGTACAATACAAAAGGATTGGGCATCCAAACCCGCAGCAACGCATACAATTCAGCGCTTTCTTTGGCGAGCATGGTTTCTGTCCCTTCCGAAATGCACGCCGTTTCGTTGAAAACCTTGGTTGACCGGGTCTCTGTCATCCCGGATGGGTGGTCCCGTCAGAATAAACTTTGGAACAAAAATGCGCACCCACGCAGCACGATCAATATCGGTTGGGTGGGGACGAGCGGCCAGTTGGAAGACCTGGTGCTCATCCGCCGCTTCATCATCCGCATTATTCGCGAGTTTCCCGACACCCGCATTGTCGTCATCGGTAATCCCCAGGCCTACCGTCTCTTTGAGAGTTTGCCCGAGAACCGGCGGATGTATTTACCGGTGGTCGCCAACGAAGAGTTTCCTTACCTGCTTAGCCAGCTCGATATCTTACTGGTTCCTTTGCGCAACCTGCCTTATAATCTTTCTCTTCCCGATACCATTCTCGTCGAAGCGGGCGCCAGGGGCATCCCGTGGGTGGCATCTCCGATCCCGTCATTCCGCCACTGGTCAAATGGAGGCATCATTTCCGAGTCTGTCGATGAATGGCACCTAAACTTGCGGCACCTGGTCATGGATCGTGAACTACGCCAAAACCTGGGTCAGGCAGGCAAAAGTGCGGCCAAATCCAGAGAAATGGACCAGTTGGGCAGGCTCTGGATAGAAATGCTTAGCCAGGTGTCCAATGCAAAGACATTTTTATTACAAAATACGGAAGATTTAAAAGTATACTAGACTGAGCCGGAGCTTTAATGTGATCGTTACCTACATTTATTCGAATTGCCCGCAAGATCAAATCAAAGTCCAATTACGATGTCGAAACTTCGTGGATGCGATTAATCGTACGGGTTCACACAGCGCTAACTTATTGGATATCGACTCTTTCATCGAAAACTCGGCGGAAGCTCAAAAACTGTGCGCCGGTTCTGATATTATTGTCATTTATCGTTATTTGTTTGGGCCAATCCTTAAAATCATCCAATATTGGAAGGCGCGCGACAAGAAAGTGATCGTCGATTTCGATCAGGCTATCAATTACCTGACGCCTGAACACCCCGGTCATTCATTTTGGATGCAAGGCGTGCCACCGGAAAATTGTTTCATCGGAAATAAATTTCTGGAAAACCCGATCGACCCGATTCCGTTGGAACAGTTCAAGTGGGGGCTTGGGATGGTGGATGCCGCCACTGTATCATCTGCCCGGCTTGCGGATGATTGGGCGCAGCTGACAACGATCTACGAAATTCCCAATTATCTTAACACCTACCAGTATCCGGCCCTGAATCAAGCCAAAGAAAATGAAGTTTGGATTGGCTTGGGGAACAGCGCCCCCTACGCCAGTTTCAAAAAAAGCGGCTTATTGGCTGCGATGGAAAATGTTTGCCGGAAGCGCCCACAGGTCAGGCTGATTTTGTGCGGTCTTGAAAAAGGCCTTGGCAAAGAACTGGATATCCATCCGGACCAAATCAAAATTTACCCCTTGCATCTTTTTGAAGAATGGGTAAATATTTTACTCAAACTGGATATTGGGCTGGCTCCCGGCATAGGAGATTTTGACCTGCGGTTAAGCTCGATTGACTTGCTCGAATTTATGATCTCGAAAATACCCTGGGTCGCCAGCGATCAGTTGGCATCTCACAAACTCTTACAATACGGGCGCTGGGTTCCAAATTCACCGGAAGCCTGGGAGAATGCCATTCTGGGCATTGTGGATCAGCTGGATGTTTCTCAAAAAAAGGCCTCCAGAGAGCCATTTTTATATGCACTGAGTCAGGATGTGAGCGTCAACATTGATAAAGTGCTCAAGGTTTATACTTCAATTATCAGCCAGACATATGGATAAGGTATAGGATGACGGACTCTAGCCCCAAATTGAACGCCGAAGGCTGGGAAATCACCCCAACTCCTTCAAGCAAAGCCAAGCCGCCGGAACTGATTAGAGTTCCCGGTGGTAAATTCTTGATGGGTACGAGCGATGATAATATCAAGCAGTTGCAGATTAAGGAATCAGATTGGGCCTATGATTGGTCGGATAATGATTTGTTTGCCGCCGAGCGCCCCCAGCATGTTGTCACGCTTCCAGCCTTTGAGATTGCTCAATATCAGGTAACAAACATCGAATATCACACCTTTATTTGGGATTCCGGCCACCGCATTCCACGCAGTTGGGTTGGATATACCTTCCCCGATGATACTGAAAATCATCCGGTGGTGGGCGTTTCCAAAGCTGATGTTGAGGCCTACATCCAATGGCTCAACACGAAAACCAAAATGAATTTCAGGCTTCCCACCGAGGCTGAATGGGAACGCGCCGCTCGTGGGGATGACGGACGGATTTATCCCTGGGGGAATACGTTTGACCCATGGCGTTGCAATACTGCCGAGAGCGTCAAGAAGGGGACGACTCCGGTTGGGTCATATTCTCCCGGTGGCGATAGCGTTTGTGGTGTCGCGGATATGGTTGGGAACGTCTGGGAATGGACTCAATCGCTGTTTATGCCATATCCTTATCGCCCCGGTGCTAACAGGGAAGAGATTAAACTCAATGGACGTTACGTTGTCAGGGGTGGGGCGTGGTATTACACCCGGAAATTGGCGCGCTGCGCAGTGCGTGAGGGCGTCCTGGCCAACCATCTTTCCCCCTCCATCGGATTCCGCCTTGCTCATTCCGTCAGTTGACGCGCCTGGCGCGCATTAAAGCTCACCGCGTTCAATATCAGGCAGTACGATGGTAAATTTTGTGCCTTTGCCGAGCTTTGTCTCAAAGAGAATATCCCCATGGTGTTCTTTGATCACCTGAAGGCTGACGTATAAGCCCAAGCCGGTACCCTTGCCCGGTTCCTTGGTGGTGAAGAACGGCTCAAAAATATGTTCCTGGTGTTCTGGCAGAATACCTTTGCCATTATCAGAAAAAGAAATATGGTATTCCTGTTTTTCGTGACGGGTGGAAATCGAAATGATTCCTGTTTGAGTTTCAATAGCCCCGAGGGCATTGATAATTAAATTGATCCAAACCCCCTTCAGCTGATTTTTATGGGCGAAAATATTCGGAATATTTTTATCCAGGTCAATCTTGACGGTGATGGAACGATTCTTGATTTCATAATTGACCATTGAAATGGCATCCAGAATCGTTTCGTTAATCGATATTTCTTCAAACTCATCGTGCTTTTCTTTGCGGGCGCTATCGAGGAGATTTCCCACAATTTTCGAGGCGCGCACCCCGGCGGTTTCAATTAGCTTGAGCGATTCGATCGTGTTTTCATCTGCGCCGGGTAGATCGCGGAGCAAGAGCTGGGAATTGGCGATAATTGCCGATAGCGGGTTGTTGATTTCATGCGCAATGTTCGCCGCCAGCTGTCCGATGGAGGCCAGCTTTTCAGATTCGATCAGGTTTGCTTCCAAAATCCATTTTTCGGTAATGTCCTCATCAAAGACGATAACCCGATTAATTAAATTTGGACTCTCTCGAATGGGGATCGTCGTAATTTCCCAATGGATGAATGTTTCCTTGGCTTGCCATTCTCTCAAGCTGCGCACCGCGGGCACGCCGGAAAATGCTTCCGCTACACGGCATAGAGCGCAGGGCGTGGAGCTGCCGAACAACTTTTCATAGCATTTTCCCCCGACGAGTTCATGAGGTCCTTTGTTGACTCTTTCACTGCGCCGGCTGTTGATCGCCATGATGGTATAGGATCGGTCAATGATGTAGACGCAGGTGGGGATATTGTCGAAAAAGGTTCGCAGCGTATTGCGGGAATTTAGAATTTCCCACTGACTCACCTCTAATTCCGCTTTGCTGACGATTAATTGGCGGTTATGTTCCGTTGCAAAGATCGCGTTTGACAACCCCATCACCATCAGTTGTAAATGTTTCTTTCGCTTTTCATCTCGCAGCACCAGTAAGGGATTAATAAAAACCACCGCTCCCAAGAGCGTTTCGTTAACGCTTAGCGGAGCCAGGATGATATGCTTGATTGGGGTTGTGAAAGTATCTGTGATGACAGGATCAAATTCAGAGAAGAGTTGGGCGGTATATTGAATCGTGGTCAGCGTTTCTGTCATCGAGCGGCAGAGTTTACTATCTTTAATTAGAAAAGCACTTTCAGATTTCCAGCTTTGCTTGTCACCAAGCAGCTTTTTTACCGCCAGATCAGGGTTTTCAAAATCAAACAAAATCAATAAGGCTTCTTCAGCCTCGACATATTCCTTGAGGTTGTTGACTGCCTCCAACTGAATTGTGTTTTGATCGCTATGCGTGTTTTGTTCATTAATTAAAGATTCAAAATATTTAAGTTCAATAGAGTCATACACCATCTCTTGCATAGCACTTCTCCAAGTTGGTCTGGACATTGATAAAAATTGTGATACGAATACTCAAATTCAGCGATTTGAGAGCTTATCGTGCCAAAGCACATGGCAAACGTGCGTAAATTACAGAGAGCCCGGCACTTAACTGCAGAGATACTCTACTGAAATATTTTGTCTTCTTGGGGTGGCAATGTAACTTTGTGGGGTGAATGACTGATTTTCTGAAATCGGATAAGTTTTATGACCATTCTAAAGCCAGGATATCGTTTTATATAAATCGACTTGTGGGAGACTTGCCCTAATTCTCTTTTTCGTCTATCTGGATCGAGTACCCGTAACCTTGAATCGTTTTGATAAACACCGGATTCTTCGGGTCTTCTTCGATACTCTCGCGTAAATTTTTGATGTGAACGCGAACCAAATCCGCGCTACCAGTTTCACTCGGATAGTCCCAAACTTCATCCAGGAGAAGGGAGGGGGAGAAGATTTTGTTGGGGTGAGTCATCAGATGGTATAGCAGGGAATATTGGACGGGTGTAACGCGGAATTTCCCTTTTTTGGGGCTGGTAAAGATGTAGGTGCGCGTGTTTAGGGTATATTCGCCGATACGAATGACGGGATCAACTTCAGGTTGATTAATCGGTCGGGTTTTTTGATCGGTGCTAGGGGTAGTTTCTGATCCTGCTGGCACTGACGGTTTATTGGAGTGCCTCGTTCGGCGCAGAATGGCTTTTACTCTCAGGAGCAGTTCGTCAATATTAAATGGCTTCCCCAGGTAATCATCCGCGCCAACGCTTAAACCGATAATGGTATCTTCAACTTTGATTTTGGCGGTCAAAAATAAAATCGGGACATCCTTAAGGAAGGCGTCTTCCCTCATTTCCTTGCAGACTGTGTATCCGTCCATGCCGGGCATAATTACGTCCAAAATCACAAGATCTGGGATCTTGCGCCGGGCAGCTCGCAGCCCAGCAACGCCTGAATTTGCCATTTGTACGCGGTAATCGTTTCCGCGTAAACACCGCTCGATCGTTTTTGCTACGATATCGTCATCTTCTATAATTAATATATTTGATGTGGACATAAATCTCTACCTCCTTCGCCGTGATTTGGAGCTAACGTAAGGGCAGTCGCTGTTTGTAAACGTGGGGGCATGACCCTCATAAAAGAGACTGATTTCTTACTGATGTTCAATTTGAGAATTTCGTCCATCGGATTTGTGCACACTGTCCAGAAGAAAGCTGTTCGCTGATTCACAGAAAAATCCTGATTTTTGCTATGATGATGAGAATGTGGCGAATATCAAGTGACAGTAATTTAACATTTTACCCGCACATACATTTTTTTATGTAATTTTTATGAAGTTGAAATGCCAGCTTTCAAAATAGTAAATTTTCAGGCTGGTGAAAATACTTATTTTGTCTTAAATCAAGCTCGCCAGTACCCGCGCCTGATCGGGCGCACATCTTCCGATGTCATAAAGGCTTCCGGGTCGTTTTCATGCACCAACATTTCGACTTTGGAGACATCTTTTCTCAGCACGCTGACGGAAAGCATGCTGACCACGCCATCCCGGCCGCGAGCGGGGATTTCAGTCACCCCGTAGCCTGATTCTCGTAAAATTTGAGAAAGCGCTGTCCCGCGGCGTGAGCTGACGATTTGCAGGTGGATGTGGCCGATCGCCAGTCTTTCCTCGATCAACATCCCAATCACGTTTCCAGTGGCAAACCCGGCGGCGTAGCCGATGATATTTAACGGGTTGTTCAGCTGGCTTAGTACCGTGGTGATTGCCAGCACGTAAATGCTCGATTGGAAAAAGCCGAGTATCCAGGCGGTGCCTTTGCGCCCGCGCATCACAAATAACATGCGCAAGGTGTCCATGCTCATATCGCTGACGCGCATGGCGAAAATCGTCAGCGCGCCGAGCCAGGCGGCAGGGGAAAGTAAGTATTGCAGCATCGCTTGCTCCTTTTGCGTCACATCGCACAGGCCAAAAAAGGTTGGAGGTCTGTTTGGAGGTCCCCAACCTTTTTGGCGTGATTGATCTTTGACTTATTCCCGGCGGCTAAGATTTACTGATGGCTGGTAAATATAGCCTTTCAACGTATTCTTTTAGCATGCGGCGCGTGCTGAACTGGGGTGTGATGGTGCGCATTGATTCTTTCATCCGCTGCACCCATTTGAGCGGGACATCATTCACGTCACGATCATTGTAATAGAGCGGGATGATTTGCTTTTCGAGGGTTTCGTACAGGCTTTCGGCATCGGCCTCGTCCTGGACTTTTTCGTCCAGTTCGGCGTCGGGGCCAATGGCCCAGCCGTTATCGCCGTTATAGGCTTCGCGCCACCAACCATCCAGCACGGAGAAGTTGAGCGCGCCATTGACAGCCGCTTTCATGCCTGAGGTGCCGCTGGCTTCGTTCGGGCGGCGTGGGGTGTTCATCCAAATATCAACGCCCTGGACGAGGTAGCGCGCGAGATTCATATCGTAATCTTCAATGAAGACGATGCGTCCGCCGTTTTCGGCTTTCTTGACGGAGCGATAAACTTCCTGGATGAGCATTTTGCCGGGCTCATCCGCCGGGTGTGACTTGCCGGAGAAAATAATCTGCACCGGGCGATTGGGCTGGTTGATGATGTTCAGCAGGCGTTCAAATTCGCTGGTTACCAGGCTGGCGCGTTTGTAGGTGGCGAAACGACGCGCAAAGCCAATCGTCAGCACATACGGATCGAGCATGGCGCCGCTGGCGATGACCTGCACTGGATGGAATCCGCCTTTCATCCAGCGTTGGCGGGCACGTTCCTGGACGTAGAGCGCAAGTTTGCGCTTGAGATGGCTGCGTACCGCCCATAACTCTTGCGGTTGAATGCTATCCATCTTTTCCCACATCTCGAAGTCGTCGAGATGTTCCAGCCAGTCGGCCCCGAAATGTTTTTCATACAAAACACGGATGCGGCGCGCCATCCAGGTGGATGTGTGCACGCCATTGGTGACGTAGGTAATCGGCACTTCATCCGCAGTGTAGCCCGGCCATAGTTCTTTCCACATATCGCGGCTGACAACTCCGTGCAGTTCCGAAACGGCGTTGCGGCCATTGGAATATTTCAACGCCAGCACTGGCATGGAGAAGGTTTCGCCCCAGTTTTGTTGGTGGCGGGCCAGGTCGGCGAATTGATCGCGGGTCAGGCCCAACTCGGGCCACAGGCTGGCCAGGTATTTGTCAATCAGCCAGAGCGGGAATTCGTCGTTACCCGCTGGGACTGGGGTGTGCGTGGTGAAAACGTTGTTGGCTTTGGTCTGGTTGATGGCTTCGTCAAAAGTTTTACCAGTTTTTACCACTTCGCGGGCGCGTTCCAGCGTCATGAAAGCGGCGTGGCCTTCATTCATGTGCCAGGCGGATGGGTTGAAGCCCAGCGCGCGCAGCGCGCGCACGCCGCCCACGCCCAGCACCACTTCCTGCATGATGCGCAGATTTACGTCAGACCAGTACAGGCGCGTGGTCAGTTGACGCACCATCGGGTTGTTGACGTCCATGTTCGTATCCATCAGATACAGGGGCGTGCGTCCGATGCGGACTTCCCAGATGCGCGCCAGGACCGGGCCATCGGGGAAATCGACCTGAATGGTCAGTTCTTTGCCGTCATCTTTCAGCACCGGCAAAAGCGGCAGATCAGCAAAAACGAGCGGGTTGTTGATCGCTTCCTGCCAGCCATCTTCGCTGATGCGTTGGGAGAAATAACCTTCAGTGTAGAGCAAGCCCACGCCAACGAGCGGCAGGCCGATATCCGAGGTTTCTTTCAAATGGTCGCCAGATAAAACCCCCAGCCCGCCGGAATAAATCGGCAGTGTCTCATGCAGGCCAAATTCCATCGAAAAATAGGCAATTTGCTTCTGCTGTTGGGGATGCGTGGCGCCGAACCAGGGATCAGCGCGCTTCAGGTAGGCATCGAAATCGGCAAAAACACGATCGTAGAGTTCGAGGTACATGGGATCTTGCGCGGCGGCATTCAGAACTGGCCGTGGAATTGTGCGCAGCCAACGAATAGGGTTGTGGTTGACCTGTTCCCAGAGATTGTTGTCAATACGGTTGAACAATCGTTGCGCCATGGGATTCCATACCCACCACAGGTTGTAGGAAAGCTCGCTCAGACGGTTGATACGACGCGGTAAGTCAAAATTATTCGGAAGTTTCGATTTAAATTGAGTCATGGGTTCCTTTCAAAATTGCGGACTAATCTTACCACGAAGGTTCAATTGTCAACCCTAGAAATGAATTATTTTTTTAAATCAACTAATTCGAAGGGCCAGAATATTGCCCCGTAATCGCCGTTTTTGCAGTTATTCAAGCGGCATAATGTACCGCGCCGGACAATTTTCACGTACAATAGGCGCATGCCTACCGCACAACTTTTTGTCACCTGCCTGGTGGATACCTTCTACCCGGAAACGGGCGAGGCCATCGTCAGTATTTTGCGCCGTTTGGGCGTGACCGTGGAATTCCCGCCTGGCCAAACCTGCTGCGGACAGCCCGCCTACAACGCCGGTTTGCGCGCCGAAGCCCGTCCGGTGGCTGAACAGACCATCCGAGTCTTTGAATCTGCGCCCGGAGATGTGATCGTGCCTTCCGGCTCGTGCGCCGTGATGTTGAAACACGGCTACCCCGAGCTTTTCGCCGCTGACCCGCTCTGGCTGCCGCGTGCCCAGGCGTTGGCCGCGCGTACCTACGAATTCACCGAATACCTGGTTGACGTGCTGGGCGTCACCGACCTGGGCGCGCGCTGGCCCGGCACCCTGACGTATCACGCCTCCTGCCATCCCAACCGCCACCTGGGCGTTGACCGGCAGCCCCGCGCCTTGCTCGCCGCTGTCAGGGAAGCCGTCATCGTCGATTTACCAGCATCTGAAGACTGCTGCGGTTTTGGGGGCGTTTTTTCTATAGAACACCCCGAACTCAGTGCAGAGTTACTCAAGCGGAAAATCTCTAATCTTCAACTCAGCGCCTCGCCCACGCTGGTGGTGACGGAGGCGGGCTGCCGCATGCACATCGCCGGTGGCCTGAGCAAGCAGAAAAAGCCGCAGCGCGTGGTCCACATTGCCGAAGTGTTGAATAGCCGCTAACCATGGATATCTTCCACCAAAAAATCCGTCAGTCGATTGCTGACGAAAATCTGCAAAAAGCCCTGGATGGTAACGCGGAACGGCGCGTTAAGAGCCGCATCAACGCATTTGCCACCCTGCCTGACTGGCGCGAGCGCCGCCAGCGGGCCCACGCCATCCGTGCTGACGTGATTGAGCACCTTGACGCATATCTGGAGCAATTCATCCGCCGCGCCCGGCAAAACGGCATCACCGTCCACCGCGCCAGCGACGCCGCCGAAGCCGTGCAGATGGTGTTTCAGATTGCTGAAACCCCCAAAAATCTGCGAAAATCTGCGGCGGGATTGCTCTTTGCCAAAGCCAAATCCATGATCAGCGAAGAAATCGAGCTTAACCGGGCGCTCGAAGCCGCCGGTCAGCGCGTCATCGAAACCGATCTGGGCGAATACATCGTCCAACTGCGCCACGAAAAACCCGCGCACATCATCACCCCGGCCGTGCACCTGCGCCGCGCCCAGGTCGGACAGCTTTTCCACGAAAAACTGGGCATCCCCTACACCGAAGACATTCCCACCCTGGTCAACACCGCCCGCAAAGTCTTGCGCGAGGTTTTCCTGACTGCCGATGTGGGCATTTCCGGCGTCAACTTTGGCGTGGCGGAGACCGGCACGCTGACGCTCGTCACCAACGAAGGCAATGGGCGCATGTGTACCATCCTGCCGCCCGTCCATATTGCGCTGATGGGCATGGAACGCCTCGTCCCGACGCTCGACGACCTGGCGCTCTTTCTCTCGCTCCTGCCGCGCTCGGCCACCGGGCAAAAACTGAGCGTCTACACCCAGCTGATCCATGCGCCCGAAAATGGCCAGCAAAAACACCTGATCATCGTCGACAATGGCCGTTCGAAACTACGAAACTCCCCGCTCAAGGAAGCGCTCTACTGCATCCGCTGCGGCGCCTGCCTGAACGCCTGCCCGGTCTTCCGCGAGCTGGGCGGGCACAGCTACCTCGGCGCGGATGGCGCCCTGGCCCCGTACCCCGGCCCGATCGGTTCGGTGATCTCGCCGGGGCTGCTCGGTGAAAACTTCGTCCAGCTGGCGCAGGCCTCCTCGTTGTGCGGCGCCTGCAAGGAGGCCTGCCCGGTGGATATTGACCTGCCCAAAATGCTGCTGCGCATTCGGGCGGGGAAATTGGAAGCGGATTCCAGCCCGGGCGGACTCGGACTCCCGGTCGTTGTCAAATTGGCGTTGAGCGCCTACAGCCGGATCGCTTCGCACCCGCGCCTGTTCGCCGTTTCGCAAAAATTGGCTGGCTGGTCCTCCCGTCCGCTGCCCCCCTTCATCCCCGTGCCCGCTTTCACTGGCTGGGGCTACAGCAAGGACATGCCTAAACCGGCGGCGAAACCGTTCAGGGCGCGCTGGGAAGAAAGCGGGAAAATAGCAGAAAGTGGCCCGGTAGAACGGAGACAAGAAAACCAGGAAGCTGTCGATGCTTTTTTCCCTGTTCCCCCGTTTCCTGCCCTGCCAGATCGTTTTGCCACTGAACTGACGGCCGTCGGCGGGCACGTTTACCCCGTCCGTGCCGAAGAATTGCCCCAAAAACTACTGGCCTTCCTGCGCGAACGCGAAATTGCCTGTCTCGAAATGTGGGACGAGATCCCCGGGTTGGATGCCGCGCTTTTGGCTCAGGCCGGGATCCGAGTGCAGCCCTTCCCACAAGGCGCAGCCGAGAACCAGGCCGGGCTGACCGGCGCGCTGGCCGGAATTGCCGAAACAGGCACACTCGTCATCCCCGGTGGCGCAGGCCGCCCGCTGACCGCTTCGCTGGTTCCCGCCATCCATATTGCCGTGCTGCGCGCCAGCCAGATCCTGCCCTCGCTCGAGCAAGCCATCCGCCTGCCCGAAATCGCCTCCGCCCCGGCCACTGTGCTGGTAACCGGCCCCAGCCGCACCGCCGACATCGAAATGACCCTGACCATCGGCGCGCACGGCCCCGCCGAATTGCACGTCTTTCTTGTTGACGATGCGGCAGGCAAGTGATAAAATTCAGCCCGCTAAACGCCCCCATCGTCTAGTGGCCCAGGACGGGGCCCTCTCAAGGCCCAAACAGCGGTTCGAGTCCGCTTGGGGGCACTTCTCTATAGGCAAACATTTTGCCACCCGATTATTTTCCCCAAAAAACAGACCAGGTCATGACCTGGTCTGTTTTTTGGGGAAAAATGCATAAGGGCGGAAATCGCATGAGCTCGATGTGCAAGGTTTTGATTAGCGGAGTGCCAGCGGTTATTAGTAATGGTACCTGGCTTGCAGGGAATCTATGCTCATCGCGCACCAGGTAAACAATACAGGGCTCCTGGGTTAACCTTCGCGACCATGTGCCCGGTATTTTAACGGCTCCGGTTTGCCAATCCCTGTAAACGGGACAGCCCAAAATCACGTCGAATAACTCCAATGTTTTTAACGCCAGTTTACAGTTGGGTTCCACCCAGAAACGCAAGTCTTCAATAAATTCGAGTTAAAAGGTTTGTTACCAATTAATTTCCATATTGTGAATTGCTGCACAGTAAATAATCGGCTTGACATACCAGTAAATCTTGCTATAATGTAATTACAGGATTACAGGGATGCGACAATCCCGTTTCTGAGATAGGTAGGCCAAAATGAGTAAAATGCCCCGCAAGATTGATTTTGAGAGCCATGTCCCATACTATGCCCAGTTGATCAACCTGCTTAAAGACCAGATTGGTCAGAATGTCTGGAGCCCCGGTGACCAGATCCCGGGAGAGCCGGAGCTGTGCCGTGAATACGGGGTCAGCCGAACGGTTGTGCGCCAGACTCTGAGCGAGTTAGAACAGGATGGCCTGATTGTGCGCCGCAAGGGCAGGGGCACCTTCGTTGCCATCCCCAAGATCTCTGAGGGCCTGGCGCAGAAGTTGACCGGCTTCTACCAGGATATGGTAGCGCGAGGGTTCAAACCAGTTACGCAGGTGCTGCGCCAGGAAGTTGTCCCTGCGAATGAGAAAATCGCTGGCTACCTAGAAATCGTCCCCG
Source organism: uncultured Anaerolineae bacterium (assembly GCA_903838415.1). GTDB lineage: Bacteria > Chloroflexota > Anaerolineae > Anaerolineales > Villigracilaceae > UBA5195. The sequence continues at coordinate 21,538 of CAILYI010000106.1, forward strand.
GGGCGCTTGTGGTGGATATCAAACGCTTGCGTTTTGTCAACGATCAGCCAATTCAACTGGTAACCACTTACCTGCCTTATGCACTCGTTCCTTCATTAGCTACAGTCGATCTAACCAACCGGTCGTTATACGAGTACCTCGAGCAGGGATGCAATTTGTTTCTTGCGCGCGGCAGACGCTTTATCGAGGCGGTCCTGGCAACCGAGGCGGAGGCCAGCCAGTTGCAGATCGAACGCGGGGCGGCCTTGATCATGCTCGACAGCGTCAGCTATCTGGATGACGGCCGCCCGATCGAGTATTACCACGCCCTGCACCGCGGCGACCGGTCACGTTTTGAGATTGAATTGGTGCGCGTCCGCCAGCAAAGCAACTCGGGCAATCTCCTGGGCGCCGAGCCCGATCGGTTGCCACAGAGCAACGACATTATTCCATAAATCTCAAATAACGCGCAAAGAGAATTCTGATCGCCTTTCTCAGAACCTGGGTTGGTATGCTAATTTTTTCAAATGGACGCAATTAAATCCACGATACGGTGGTGGATTTGACCCAGCAGTACCAGAATCGATTAGTCTTGTCCCTCTAATTAACCGACTAAATAGTGGTTCAGGATCCTTTTTTACCACTGGAGGATTTGTGAAAAAACAATTTCTGATTGGTGTTGATCTCGGGACCAGTTCAACGAAGGCCTCGATTTTCAAGATCGATGGAACTCTGGTAGCGCAGGCCAGTGTCGAAATTCCACTCTATTATCCCGCTCCAGGGGTAGTTGAACAGGAAAATGCCGATTTTTATCAATCGGCTGCCAGCACGGTGCGAAGCTGCATCCAGGCAGGCGGTATTGATCCTCGCGAAGTGGCTGCGATCGCTTTCGATTCTCAGATGGCCGGGATTGGCTCCGTGGATGAGGATTTCAAACCTGCCACCCGCTTCGATTCCTGGTTGGACATGCGCTGCCAGCCCTATATTGAGTGGATTGACAGGGAAGCTGGAGGCAGAGTCACCCGGATAACCGGCTGCCCGCCCACCTGCGACCACGGCCCCAAGATGTTATGGTGGAAAAATGAACGCCCAGAGGAATATAAGCGCATTGCGAAGTTTGTGACCCCGTCCGGGTATGTGGCCGGTTTGATGGCAGGCCTCAAGGGCGAACAGGCTTTCATGGATCACACCTTTATCCATTTTTCTGGCTTCAGTGATGCGCAGGCCGGGACATGGTCCGCCGAACTGTGTGACATCCTCGGGATGGATATGGAAAAATTGCCGCGCATCGTGGAGCCGTGGCGCACGGTGGGCGAAGTGACCGAAAGCGCGGCGAAGGATTTTGGACTGGCGCCAGGCACTTTAATCGCCGCAGGGGCCGGTGATACAGCCGCGAACGCATTGGGTGCAGGGATTGTGCGTTCTGGCATGCTCTTTGATGTAGCCGGGACGGCCTCCGTCCTGGCGGGTTGCACCGACTCTTTCGTGGCGGATGTACAACATCGCGCCTTGCTGACCATGCGTTCCGTCATACCGGGGTTGTGGAACCCGCTGGCCTATATTGGCGGGGGCGGCATTGCGCTGCGCTGGTTCCGCGATCAGTTTCACAACACATCCCAAGGAAAGTCGCTGCCCCTGGAAGAAGATCTCTATGAGCAAATGATCGCCAGTGCGGTGAAAATTCAGCCCGGGGCGGAAGGCTTGTTCTTCTCGCCGCACCTGGGCGGGCGCATCTGTCCTTCCGCACCGGGGATGCGCGGCGCCTGGTTGGGCCTTTCCTGGGGTCACACCCAGGCGCACCTCTTCCGGGCTGTGTTGGAGAGTGTTGCCTATGAATATGCCTACTACCTGGGCATCCTGCGTGAGCAGCTGCCCGGCATCGAAATGCTGGAAGCGCGCACGGTGGGCGGCGGTGCCCGCAGCGCTGGCTGGAACCAGGTTAAGGCCGACGTGCTCGGCATCCCTTATCAGCGCTTGAAGCGCAGCGAGTTTGGCACCTGGGGCAGCGCCCTCATCGCAGGCAAGGCTGCCGGTCTGTTTGATGACCTGGCGGCGCGCGCTGCCGAATCCGCCCAGCCTGATGGCGAACCGGCCCTCCCCAACCCAGCCAATCGCCAGGTTTATGATCGGCTGGTTGGGAAATACATTGCCATGCAGGAAATGCTGGAACACTGGTATCAAAATTAACTTTCCTATCTGCAATTTGCAGCCAAGGAACGAACCGTCATTTTATTAAGGAGTATTTGTGATGAAAACAGCCGTGCGTATTTGTATGATTGGAGCGGGTCGGGTGGGGAAACTTCACACTGGCTCGATCATGCGGCGCGTCCCGGGCGGGACCGTGGTTGCCCTGGTCGACCCGATGCGCGAAATTCGAGATGGGCTGGCTGCGGAGTATGGCATAGAGTCAACCTTCGATACGTTGGAGCAGGCGCTGGAGAGTGCGAAGTTTGACGCAGTGGTCATTACCACCCCAACCCCCACCCATACGCCTCTTGCGATCACAGCCGCCGGGCAAGGCAAACACGTCTTTTTAGAGAAACCCATGGCGCTCAGCCTGAAAGAGTGTGACCAGATCTCGGAGGCCGCCCAGCGCGCTGGTGTCATCCTCCAACTTGGGTTTATGCGCCGTTTCGATCCCGAATTTGCCGTTGCCGCGCAGCGCATCCAGGCCGGTGAGATTGGCCAGCCGATGATGATCAAGTCTCTGACCCACGGACCAGGTCTGCCGCCAGCCTGGGCGCGTGACCTGACCACCTCCAACGGCATGTTGGCCGAGGTGAATTCACATGATTGGGATAGCACCCGCTGGTTGATGGGTGCCAATTACGAACGCGTTTACACCGAAACTGCCAACTTTAAGGGCGCAGCCAATAACGTGGACACGCCCAACTTTTATGACAACGTGCTGGTTAACCTGCGCTTCGAAAACGGGGGGCTGGGCATGATCTCAGGGATTTGCCCATGCGGTTATGGTTACGATGCTCGCGTGGAGATCTACGGCGATAAGGGCATCATGCAGATCGGCGAGTTGAAAGGCCAGGCCGTGGTGGTGTGCACCAACCGGGACCAGGGATTGATCACACCCATCTACCGCACCTGGCCGGAGCGCTTCGCGTGGGCCTATGTGTATGAGATGGAACATTTTGTGGAATGCATCCAAAAAGAAATCACCCCGAAGGTAAGCGCTGAAGATGGTCGCTGGGCCGTGGCGGGTGTGTTGGCTGGAACGCGATCCTTCCTTGAGGAGCGCCCGGTCTATTTGAAAGAGATTCTGGGATAAACCAATGACCGAGAAACGCTCCATGCTCGCGGCGGTCTATCATGGCCCACAAGATCTGCGCGTAGAACGCATTCCTGTGCCACAAATTGGTCCGGATGAATTGCTATTGCAGGTAAAAAGCGCATCCATCTGTGGCACAGACCTGCGCATTTTCCACGGCGGCCATCGCATGTTCCCTGCCGGAACTGTCCGTGTCCCCGGACATGAAGTCGTGGGAGTGATCTCCAGCCTCGGGTCTGAAGTTGACGGGTTGGCTATCGGGCAGACTGTTTTTATCGCTCCCAATATGGGCTGCGGACATTGCCAGCAGTGTATCTCCGGGAACAATAATCGCTGTGCATCCTATCAGGCGCTTGGCGTCACCATTGACGGTGGCTTTGCCGAATATATGCGGGTGCCTGCAGCCGCCATCAAGGGTGGCAACGTAATGCCAATCAAAAGCGAAACGGTGGATCCGGCTGTGGCCGCCCTGATTGAACCGTTTGCCTGTGTGCTGCGTGGTCAGGATGTGTTAAACATCCGCCCCGGTGAGACTGTGCTGGTTATCGGTGCTGGGCCAATCGGGATTATGCACGCAAAATTGGCCCAACTGCGCGGCGCTGGCAAGGTCTTGGTGAGTGAAACCAATCCCGAGCGGGCTGCCCAGGCGCTTACCCTGGGCGCGGACCGGGTGATCAACCCGGCTCTGGAAGATCTGTCGGCGGTGATCACAGAAGAAAGCGGTGGAATGGGAGTAGATGTGATCATTGTTGCCGCGCCTGCTCATGCTGCCCAGGAAGCAGCCTTGCAGTATGCCGCCATTGGTGGGCGCATCAACTTCTTCGGCGGCCTGCCTAAAGATCGCTCTTCGATAAATTTTGATTCGAATCTTGTCCACTACAAAGAGCTGTTGGTGACCGCGACGACTGCTTGCAGCACCAGTGATTGCCGCCGCTCAGCCCAGATCATCTCAACCGGGAAGGTGGATCTGAGCAGCTTGATCAGCCGGCGCTTTCCATTGACCGCGGCCCTGCCTGCATTCGCTGCGGCGGAAGATCGCAAATCCCTAAAAGTGGTGCTGGAACCATAATCATGCAAGCCAAACCAGGTTCAGAAGCTCCTGCAGTGATGACTGTCCTTGGTCCCCGACCGGTGGAACAGATAGGCATCGCTGATGCGCACAATCACGTTTGGATTGACGTTGTTCCAGGGGCCGCCCCGGACAGCCCGCATCTGGATGATTCGGCGCAGATCCTGGCTGAACTTGTTGAATACAGGTTGGCTGGCGGCAACACAATTTTGGATTGCCAGCCCGCTGGCTGCGGCCGAAATGGTATCCAACTTTATGAATTGTCCCTTGCAAGTGGGGTAAACCTGGTTGCATGCACCGGATTTCACCGTCAGCGCTACTATGCTCCTGACTACTGGCTCTGGCAGCGGGATGCCGGGAAAGTTTCGCAGTATCTGATCCGCGAATTCTCCCAGGGTCTGGAAGAAACGCGCAACCTGGCGCAGATTGTCAAACCGGGCTTCATTAAAATCGCTTGCGAAGTTGATCTTGACCATACGCCGCAGGCCGCCCTGGAAGGTGCAGCGATCGCGGCTGCGACTACCCACGCTGCTATTGAAATCCATACAGAAAAAGGCGGCGATGCGGAGAATATTGTGCGTTATTTCATCGACCACGATGTAAGCGCCCATCAGTTGATCCTGTGTCATATCGATAAACGTCCGGATTTTGGTTTGCATCGTTCGCTGGCCCAGGCAGGCGTTTTACTCGAATACGATACATTTTATCGGGCCAAATATGCTCCACAGGATAATTTATGGCCCCTGATTGAAAAAATGATTTCCGCCGGGCTGTCTTCTGCAGTGGCATTGGCAACGGATATCGCCGAGGAAAATATGCGTTGCAGCGCGGGCGGGCCCGGTTTCGTTGGTTTTTTGACAATCATCCGCGCTGGCCTCGCCGACCGGGGAGTTTCTCCCGATACCATGAAAAACTTGCTGGGTGGCAACCTCGCTTGCCGCCTGGCTATTTGATAAATTTTGTTTTAGGAGAACTTACATGCCTGACTTGCCGTTCCAATTTACTCTTCCCTTTCCGGGGCTGATTCCGTCCAAATATGACGGCTACATCCAGCGCAAACTCAGCTCGTTGCGTGGACAGTTCCTCGACACGGCCGCCTACGAGCAAATGCTGGCCGTCGAAGACACCCTGGTTTATGAAGTTTATGAAATCCACCGTCCGGAAGTGGTCGGCGAAATCCTCTCCGGCATCTCGATCGTCCATCCCGGCCGGGTGGGCCAGGAGTTTTTCATGACCAAGGGCCATTTCCATACCGTACTGGAAACCGCCGAAATATATATGTGTCTCAAAGGCGAGGGCTTCATGGTTATGGAAACTCCGGAAGGCGAGACCTGCGTGGAATCCCTCGGCCCAGGTGTTGTCCTGTATGTTCCACCCAGCTGGGCGCACCGTTCGGTCTGCACCTCGCGCCAGCAGGATTTGGTGACCTTTTTCGCTTATCCCGCCGATGCCGGGCACGATTACGGCACGATCGAGCGCCAGGGTTTTGGCAAGCTGGTCTGCGAAGCCGCCAATGGCAGCGTCGAGATTGTCGATAATCCGCGCTGGAACAAGCCGTGAGCCGTATGGAGCTGAAAAACTGCACCCTGCTGGTCACGCCGACCTCGTATGGCAAGAATGATCCCAGCCTGAAGACTGAACTTGAGCAGCTGGTCGGCAAGGTGATTTACAACCCAACCGGCAAACCGCTGACCTCCGCTGAAGTCGCCGCGCTGCTGCCCGGCGTCGATGGCTATATCGCCGGGCTGGATGGGATCGATGCCGCCGCCCTGGCCGCCGCCGACCGTCTGAAAGTGATTGCCCGCTACGGCGTCGGCGTTGATTGTGTCGATTTGGAGGCGACCCACCAGCGCGGGATCATCGTCACCAACACGCCGGGCGCGAATTCCGTTTCGGTGGCGGAACTGGCGCTGGGCCTGATCCTGGCCCTCATCCGCCAGATCCCCGAAGCTGCTACCGCCACCCGCCAGGGGAAATTTCCGCGTCTGTCGGGTGTTTCCCTCGAAGGCAAAACCGTCGGCATTCTCGGCCTGGGCGCGATTGGCAAACAACTCGCCCGCCGCCTGCACGCCTTCGACTGCCGCCTCCTGGCCTTCGACCCCTATCCCGACCTGGAATTTGCCCGCGCTCACGCTGTGCAATATCTCCCGCTCGATGAAATCTTGCCGCAGGCCGACTTTATCAGCCTGCACCTGCCGCTGCTGCCCGAAACCCGGCGGTTGGTTGATCAAAGTTTCCTCGCCAAGATGAAAAAGGGCGCTTACCTGGTCAATACCGCCCGCGGCGAAGTCATCGATGAAACCGCGCTGTACGAAGCGCTGCAAAGCGGTTACCTGCGCGGAGCTGCATTGGATGCCTTTGCCACTGAGCCGCCCGATCCATCCAATCCGCTGTTGGCCCTCCCGCAACTGATTGGCACGCCCCATCTCGGCGCGCAAACCGATGGCGCAACCAACAACATGGGCCGGATGGCGCTGGAAGACTGCCTGACCGTCCTGCGCGGCGAAGCGCCGAAGTATCGCGTGTTCTAAATCCGATGGTCGAGTAGCTCCGACCGCTCTTGGCGGGGCGTACCCTGGCACCGCCCGTCAGGGCAGGTGTCGAGACCAGTATTTCTAGACATACCAAACGTGTTGGTCTCGATACGGCAGAAAAGCGTCCGCCTACTCGACCAACTCAATGAAAAGATTATTTCTCAAAAAGAGTGCGGTAAAAGTCAAGAGGCAAAAAGAAGCAATATTGAACCTTAAAAAAGGGAATAACAAGCAAAATTAATAGCATCTGCCGCTTTGGAGTGTTGGCGGAAATTTGAGATGGAGCGCAATAAATTGTCAGCTATGCGGGTGGCAAGCTGCCGAGATCAAAGATGGCCTGAGACCTCCTGTGGGCGGTAGGCTTCCTTGCGGTGTAGCAGTCCCACAAAAAGGCCTATGCTTTTGCGAGCCGTGAGTACCAGGGCGCGCTTGTGCTTGAACCGAATGGCTTCACGGAATTTGGAGCCATAGAAAGAGACATAGGCAGGGATATGGCGGCGCACGCCATTGGCTGCCTGAACGAGATAGTACCGCAAGTAACGGTTGCCGGTCTTGGCGAGATGGCGATTTTCGGAAACAAAATCGCCTGATGAATTCTGTGGCCACCACAACCCGGCCAATTTTGCGACAGCGTCTTCGACTTCACGCAGAGTACGCGTGCGATAACACTTATGCTTTTTGTTCCATTTCTTGGTACGAAAGAAACGTTGAAGGTCACCGATTTCGGCAGTGATGCCTGCGGCCAGAACCAGACCGACCCCGGGAACAGTTTCCAGAAACCGGACTTCTGGATGACGGGTCTCGACTTCTGCGGTAATCCATTGCTCGCCTTGCTGGATCTGTTTTTCGATGAAATTGATGTGCTCCAGGGTCGTGTCAAGGATGCGTTGCACCGGTATGGCCAAAGGTTCTGAGAGAGCGAAGCTCTCAGCAGCAACTTGACGCAGTTTTTTGGCAGTCTCGAGCGGATCGTCCAGGGTACCGCCACTCCAGTCATCCAGTTTTTCGGCCAGATCGTCTTCTGGCAAGGCGATCAGATCCTCCAGAGATAGCTCGCCGCCCAATACCTGCTGACTGGTCACGCCGAATGTGTTGGAAAACGGCTTGATGCGCTGATAGGTGTTGTGCATGAGAAATAAGTAGATCAGGTAGTAGTTCTTCTCCCGCGTCAGGCATTGCGCCAGATGGAAACGCAGTCGAGTATAAAAACGCA
>CAILYI010000107.1 GCA_903838415.1 uncultured Anaerolineae bacterium
GTCGCTATGTACCCCGCCAAGCACAGCGGGCCCAACTGTGTCTTCTTTTAACAAGGAAATCATATCGTACCCCCCCCCCCCCCCCGCAGGGGGTGATCGAATGCTTTGGATGGAGCGCAAGAAACGCCGCCGAGCACCGAGTTAGCACCTAGCGCTCCCATTTACGTTCTGAATGCAGACCTGTTCGCAACAAAATGCCAAACATTTCCGGGCACTCGACGATAGCCACCGCCTCGCTCATTCCAAGTGCTGCTCGATCAGAGCCTGCCCTGAATACAATTTTGCCCAATAACCGCGTCCCGGTTTTCGGATCTTGTGCTTCTTGCAGAATTTCTCGATGGCCTTGTCGCTGACGCCGTATTCTCGGGCAATGTGGGTAGCGGGCATTTCCCAAACCATTTGCTGCATTTCTAACGGGCTAACATGGAACTTGCGCGAGGCAATTTGGGCACACTCCGGGGAGCAGTAGCGGCGTCGGCTAACGTGTGAAGGCACTTCGGTATATTCCCCACGGCATTCCGGGAGCGAGCAGATCATCAACACCCGCTCCACCTTGTGAGAAGGCAGACTGCGCTTGGCAAGCTCCGAACGCAGGAACACCAGCAGGTTATCAGGTGCGCAGTTTTCGCGATCTCCGTCTGAGTGGATTACTACTTCATTTGGTGTCAACCAGCGTCCAAGCTTCCGGCTGGCGATATGCCGGGCGAAGTTCACCATACCGTTTTGGCCGGACAGCGGATGTTCGGGAAAAAAGAACTGCAAGTAGCGGTTGGCCGGGTTGGGCTTGATGTTCAGCAGGGTGGTGTCGATGTCGAAAAAGTCTTTTGAGTTCATAGCGTTAGTCCTGGCAATATTCCCCGGCGGTCCAGTTCGGCGAATAGGATTTCAGATGGCATGAGAGCCAGCATCCCGGTCACCCATTTTTCTGTTGCCTGATTACTTGATGCGATGATCAACTCTCGGTCGTACCTGGCAACTTCGTCGGGCGATGCCAGTCTCTCTGCCCAGGTCAACAAGCTCTTCACCTTGCACGCAGCTGGCTGATCTCCATAAGGCTCACCGGTTTTAGCCGAAAACTTACAGTACGTCGCCCGGCCGTTGACGACCTTGGTTACCAGGCGGGCTTCGTGACCCCGGATGACAAAGACACCCGCTTGAATATCGTTCGTAAATAAATTCATTTTTTCTCTTCCTTTTCCAGCTACCGCTTCGGCAGCCCGAATATGCTCAGCACGCTCCACAGGCAGCCGCAAAACACCAGCAGATCAGCCAACAGGATCAGTGGCACGACCAGGGAAACCCGGGGAGCATGCGCGCGAACTTTCTGGATTTCGCAGTCAACATCATCCATCACGCCCACCATTTGCCAGCTCCCAGTCTATCCATGCGGTTCTGGGAGCGGATCAGCAACTTGAGAGCATCCGAATCTGGCATCGATTTCACTAGATGGATAAGCACGCGCTTGGGCGTCGAAAGCGTGCCTGATCCGGGAGGCAGAAAGCCAGCTTTCTCGCACACCACTTCAACTGGCATCGATAAAGCCTGGGCCAGCTTCCTGCAGGTGTCGGGATCGGGAGCGTGCTTACTTTGCAGCAGTTGGCTGATCGTCGGGAGACTGACGCCTGAGTGAGCAGCCAGGTCACTGGGGCACCAGCGGTGAACAGCCAATTGGTCGTGCAACCAGTCGGCAAAGGCAGTTTTCTCAGCTATATTGGCAGCAGAATTTTTATTCATCGGTCATCCTTTTAGGTTGTGCGATTCTAGATCCATCACGCCCACCACTTCCCATCCGCCTGGGTCACCATGCGCGCCTGCGAGCGGGCCAACAGTTTGAGCGCGTCAGCATCCGGCATGCGTTTCACAAACTCGATCAGGGAACGCTTTGGGCTGGATAACGTCTCGGAGCCAGACATGTACCCGGCCTTCTCGTAGACCAGGTCAACCGGCAGCCCCAGCCCGCTGGCCAGCTTCTTGCAGGAGACCGGCTCCGGTGCGCGGTGGGCATGCAACAGTAAGCTGATGGTGCTGATGCTCAGATTGGATTGCCTGGCCAGGTCGGATGCTTTCCACTTGCGAAAAGTAAGCTGGCCTTCCAGCCATCTGGCAAAGGATTGTTTCTGGTCGGGGGTGGTGGAGTGTTTTGTCATCGGGGTTCCTTTCAGGCAAACTGCGGTGGCAGATGGCCGTGAGCTTGACCAGACTTCGGAAAACTGAGATTGTTCCCTGAAGCTGGGGGATATTTACTTTCCTAGTACACTTACCGGCCTTTTTACGGATACAAAGAGGGTTTATATCCAACCCTTTGTATCCCCAACATTGCCTGATTCGGGACTTTCAGTGGTTTCAGATGCACTTTTTTGCACCTTTGTATCCACGCATAACCAGTTTGTATCCCTGACCCGGATTTATTGGGGTTTCTGAGGCGGTTATTCGCCTCTTTGTATCCGCACATCGCCAGTTTGTATCCTCAGCCCTGTCAGATTACGGCTTCTTCTGAGACACCCAGATGCTGCCGTCCGGATGCCTTTGGTTCGCTGCGATGGCGTCCAGATTGGTCATGTACAGGTTGGCGCGTTCCAGGCGCGCCTCGGAGGCCAGGGCGTGCCTGATTTCCTGGGCAAGCCTTTTCTGCAGGCTTTCGGTTTCACTGAAGACATACAGATATCCCTGACCCGCATCGAAAGCGTTTTGCCATTTGCTCTCCCGAGCCGTTGTATCGCCTTTCCTGGAATCACGTTCGACTTCGATGTACAGTTCTTTCCCGTTTTTCTTAGCCCAAATATCTGGCGAAGTTGTGCGGCCATCGGGCAAGGTGAAAGCCATCTCACCTTTTGAAAGGATTTGATAGCCTTCAGATTCTAGGATCGTGGAAGCTTTCAAGACCAAGAGAGTGTGCGCATCCGAGCCATGCGCAGAACGGATTTCATCGAACTCTGCCCGCACCGGTTGTTTTCCGGTCAACAGGATGTATGCACTTTCGCCCAATCTTTCCAGCCGGGCGGTTTGCGGAGGGCGGCCATTTAACCCGCCTTCCGTTTCGGCTGTCCGTATGAACTCGATATCCACCAGGTGCTCAAAGGCGCGCAAGGCTGCGCCAGAGGTGCGTGCCACCTGGTATTTATCGGTCAAGGCTTTCATGATTTCTGGACGCAGCGAAAGGCCGGTATCGCCCATCACGCGGATGATGAAAGATTGCTTCTCAAAGCCTTCGGCGGCCTTCCACTCTTGAAACCAGGCTGGCTCAGGCGATGAGGCTTGGAACTCCGAGGCAACAGGTTCTGGTGGAATCACGTCACGAGAAGGTGTCGGTGCAACATTGCGAACAACCGCATCGATCACCTTCAAAGCAGGTTTGCTCTTTTTGTCTTCGGCCTGGATTTTTAGACGCGTGATTTCCAGATTGGCATTATTTAGCTCGCCCTTGTACCCATTGGCCAGCAAGGTAAATTTCTCCACATCCTGATGGAGGGCATCGATACGGGCCAATACCTTACGCATTTGTTCTGCATCCGGGTGAATATGAGCGGAATACAGGGCAGCCACCCGATCGAACACAAGTTGGGAGAGCTCCTCGATACGCACAACTTCCAGCCCGCCCTTCTTATGCTGCCGTTCTTCGAGCCAATCCGCGGCCACCAGGCGGGCCAGGTTGAAGAGCGACTCACGCGCAAACGACCAGCGCTTTTCAGCGGCATCCCTCAGTTTTGTTTGCGACTCGATCAAACCGTTCAGGACTTGCATGGTTACCGGACTAACCGGTCTTAGCGGGGTGTCATCCATTGACTGGCCTCCAAAATTGACATGTTTGTATGAGCAGTATCCAGCGCCTGCTGCGCGCTGCTCAGATTTGCGGGAGTTGGTGCGGAAATCCAAATTAGCGCAGACTGGGCCGCGATCAGCGTGGTGTTGGCAACATTCAGGGCCAGTTCCCTGGCAGGCACAGCAGCCGGGATGGTGGCAGTTTGATCGATCTCATTCAGGACTTGCAGGGTCTCGTTGAGCGCCTTCTGGCCATCGCTGGATTGGCTGAACAAATCACCGCCGTAATCGTTTGACAAAACCCTGGCAATCCTGCCATCCAGTTCAGCAAGCTTCGCATGCCAGGCCACCAGCGAGCGGCGATAGTCTTCGACCGCTTTGACATCCGGCGA
>CAILYI010000108.1 GCA_903838415.1 uncultured Anaerolineae bacterium
CAAATAACCTTCGTAACGATGCTCCTGCCAACTGGGTTGCGCCTTAACATACTCACGCCATAAAACCAACATCGCGGGCATTTGCCACATCCCTTTACGAAAGGCGACCCAGGCTCTGCGTATGGCTGGATCACTCAAACCCATTGATTTTAGCGCAGGAAAAATTGCTCCCCGGCTCGGTAAGAGCGAACCACTCGCCATCATCCACAAGAAATGTAAAAGTGCAAGATTGGTGCCAACTGGAAGATCTTGAATCAAAATATATAAGACGCTTATGGTATGATTTGCCATGGTAATGGGTTCCTGTGAAATCTGTTTTGGCCAAAGACAAGATTATCACGTTTTGAGCCCATTACCACCTTTTTTATACAGACGACTTAGCGGAAAGTAAAGATTCATGAATTGAAAGAAATCGAGCAGATTATTGGTAAAAATCAGCAGGAGTTCAAAAATGAATGGACGAAACACTTCTCAAAATAACCTTGATGCTCGCAGTCAGATTACCAGCATCGAGAAAGATGGTTTTTGGCTGTTGACTGGTGATGGTGAGCTTTTTGTCTCATTTAAACGCCATCCCGCTTTTGAACAGGCAACGATCGGTCAGATTTTCAACTTTCGGGAAAATTTTGGCGATTTTCACTGGGACGAACTCGACATTGATATTGAATTGGATGCGCTGAAGCACCCGGAACATTATCCCCTGGTGTTTCAAGATGCCCGGCAATTGGCTGAGAAAAAGGCGAAATACGAATAAACAAAATCCCCGGCGTGAAGAATGTCGGGGATTTTGTTTATTCGCGCCAGGCGGGTGACTTATCCCGCCCAGCTGACGGTGTATTCGGTAAGCTCGTCCGCTTTTGGGATGACTGGTTCCGCGCTGAACCATTTTCCGGGCAAGCCCAGCTCGCGGGCGGTCAGCTCAAAATGGCACATGGCGATGCCCAGATCCAGGCGCTGAATGTCCGCCACGCCCAAAAAGCGCGTCAGGCTGCTTTCGCGGTAGCCCTTGCTGCGTTGGAGAAAGAAATGCCAGTTGCTGCCGTATTTGAGCACCCGCCAGGGCTGTTTGTTGGAGGCTGATGGGCCAAGGCGGAGCATTTCGAGCGGGATGGCATAATCCCCAGCGGCTTGTCGAGTCAACGGAGCTGAAAAGGTTTGATCGAAAAAGAGCTGTTCCCAAGGCAGGCGCTGGTCGGCATTGATCTGGCGGCGCAGCAGACCGTTGCGGGCTTCCGTCACATTGGCAATTTCTCCAATTGACGTGACCGCCGGGATGAGTGCATCGTCCGCGGCGTTGATCTTGCGCGCAAAACTGCTGCGCGTGAAACTGCCGCCCAGCCAGCAGGTGCCCAGGCCGAGACGGGTGGCTGCCAGGATGATCTGTTCCATTTGGTAGCCGTAGTCTTCGAGATTCTTTTCTCCCGCATCCAGGGTGCCGATGATGAAGCCTGTCGCGCCCCGGATGAAGCCATAGGTGCCGAGATCCTTCAGGGCGTGACTGTCTTCCCGATCCGCGGCCACCAGGAAGAAGCTTGGGTGACTTCCGGAAGGACCGTTTGGCAGCGCGCCGATGAAATCCTTCAGCTGCTGGCGTTTTTCGGCGGAAATCGGTTGTTCCAGGTAGGAGCGGCACGAAAAGCGCTGCCGGATGAGGTCTGTGATTGGTTGGGGGATTTCATTCAGCTGAGTCAAGTTGTCTTTCACTCCTGGTCCAGGCGATGAACTGTCCAGACGTTGGGTTCGATGTAGACGCCTTCATCCGCATCTACATCCATTTCCATCGGAACCAGCCCACCCGCAAGGACGTAGCGGCCGCTCTCGGGGAATTTCAACCCCGTCCAGTTTTCCCACTCGGCGCGGGTGCCGCGAATATCCATGGCTTGATGGCAGGCTTTGACAATTTCCGCACCCAGCCGGACGTGGACGCGCAGCCAGGCATCCAGGGGCAGTCCGCTTTCGGTTTTCCAGGTGATGTAGCGGTCAATTTCAGTCAGCGGATAGAGGCTTTTCTGGTTGGGCCGTACCGGCGCGATCAGGCGCTTGAAGCCTTTTTCCTTGCCAATTGCGCGCATGGCCTGCACCATGCGGCTGCTCAGGCCCTGACTGCGGTAGTCGGGATGAATGGCAATCTGGATGGCGCATTGGGTGCGCGGCGCCAATCCTTGCTCGTGATCGGAGACGGCCTGCGTGAAGGCCCAATCCCAGCCGCCTTCGGGCAGATCGTTCACGTCACACTCCCAGTGCAGCGGCAGACTGTTGGCCATGGCGGCCACGCGACCGGTCTGATCGTCGCGTAGCGCGAACTGATATTCAGGGAAGCGGCTGAACAGGTTGCTCCAAAACTGGTCAGCGATGGGATCATGCAGCATAAACTCGGGCCAGGCGGCTTCCGCCAGGCCATCCATCCGGCTTTCGTAATCGGGCGTATCCAGCGGGGTGATGCGTTGAAAGGTCATGGTTTTTCCTTAAATCTCGGCAGGCTGATCGGTTTCGCATTCATGGTCGCATTCGCATTCCATTCCGGCGGCTTTCTCGAAAGATTCTTTCCCTTCGGAATATGAAAAATAAATCAGCCCGATGGCGCCCAGGCTGTCGATCCAGCCAAAACCTGTCAGCTGGTAGATCAGGCTGGATGCGAGCAAAACGACCGACATATAGATGCAGATCATGGTACAGTTTGCATCCGCCAGGATTGGCGCAGAATTGAGCGCGCGTCCCACAAGGCGTTTTCCGCTGACGAGCGCCCACATGCTGGCGATCGAAACCAGCGAAATAATCACGCCTGGCAGGGTGGTGGATGGTTTGTGCGCGGTGAAAATGTTGACCAACGCAGTCAGCGCCAGGCCAAGGGCCAGCAAATAAAACGCTGTGCCGGTAATCCGCAAGGCGGTTTTCTCAAAAGTGGAGCGCGGCATGTCCGGATTCTGGCGGATGCGCAAAATCATGGCGACAATGCCAATTCCAGACATGACCTCGATAAAGCTGTCCACGCCAAAGCCAAATAAAGTGATGGTTTCATCCGAAACGCCGAAATAAATGGAGACCAAGCCTTCGAGCAGGTTGTAGAAAACAGTAAAGAACCCCAGATACAGGGCATAACGAAAATATCGCTCAGCTGCAGATTTTTCAGTAAGGGTTGTCATCGATTTTCCTCGTTTGTTTCAATAAGTTTACACCACTATAATGCTTCGGTTGCAAATTGCGGTTTTCCATTAAACAAAAAGCGCAATTTGTGACCGCGCGGGCATAACACTTTCGGCACCTTGAAATCATCCCAACGGCTGATTGTGAGGTGAAAGCCGACCCGGTAAAATTATCGCAAAAGCCAATAATAATTATCCTGATGGAGCTCTACCTATGAAAAATCTTGTAATTTTCGCTATGCTAATTCTCGCGCTGAGCGCAATTTTATCCGCTTGTGGCGGAAGTGCACCGGCTGTACCGGTCAGTTCTTTGAGTGTTGAAATGAGCGAGTTTAAGTTCTCGCCTGCCACAATGATCGTTTTTGTTGGCAAGGAAATCAGCCTCAACCTCAAGAATAATGGCGCAATCGAACATGAATTTGCGATCTTGAAAAAAGGCATTGTGGCGCAAATTCCCTTTGATCGCGAAAAGCAGGCCGCTGATATTCTGGCGGATTATCGGCTTGGTCCGCAAAAGAGCGAAACGTACACTTTTACCCTGCCCGAAGCCGGGGAATATCAGGTCATTTGCAGTATTTCGGGCCACATGGAATCGGGCATGACCGCCAAATTGACGGCTGTTAATCCATAACGGCGGCGCGTGAAGTAAAATCAGCGCATGCCCGAACTCATCAGCAGCCCCTCCAATCCGCTTATTAAGCAGGCGCGCGCCTTGCGTCAAAAAAAGGCCCGCGATGAAAGCGGCCTGTTCCTCGTCGAGGGAATTCTCCATGTTGGCGAAGCCGCAGCAGCAGGCTGGGAGATTGAGTTGCTTCTGTATTGCCCGGAGCGGCTCAAAAGCGATTTCGGTCGCCAATTGGTGGAAAAACTCATCCAATCGGCGGTACGCTGCCAGCCGGTGACAGAATCCGCGTTTGAGTCGTTCGCAGAAAAGGAAAATCCACAGGGCATCGCCGCCCTTGTCCATCAAAAACACCGCGACCTGAACGCCATTCCAGCTTTCCAATTGTGTGTCGCTATCGTCGCGCCGCAGGATCCGGGGAATGTGGGAACGATTTTGCGGACCATTGACGCTGTCGGCGCGGATGGTTTGATCCTGCTCGACGGCGGCGTGGAACCCTATCACCCCTCAGCCGTGCGCGCCAGCATGGGAACTTTGTTCTGGAAACCGTTTTATTCCGCCAATTTCCCCCAATTTGCAGATTGGGCAAAAACGAATGGCGTCCGCCTGATCGGCACCTCCGCCCACGCTACGGCGGATTACCGTCAAATTCGCCTGGATGCTCGTCCGACAGTTTTATTGCTCGGTTCCGAGCAGAAAGGACTTTTGCCGGAGCAGCTTGCCGCCTGTGCTGAAATCCTTTCACTTCCCATGCGCGGTAGGGCCAGTTCGCTCAACCTGGCTGTCGCCGCCGGGATTTTCCTGTACACCATCAAAGCCTGAACCAAACCATCCCCGGCACTCGCGCAGTTGCCGGGGTTTTTCTTTATCTGTGGCAGCCAACTTGACGCTGGGTCTATAATGATTATAGGGAAAAACATTCGATCAAGGAGGCTCCCATGTCCAACAAGAAACCAGGTGTTATTGCCATTCTCACCGGCGGTGGAGATGTGCCGGGGCTGAATCCAGCCATTCGTGCGGTGACCATCCGTGCCTTGCGCGAAGGATATCAAGTAATTGGTGTCAGGCGGGGTTGGGCCGGGTTGACGGATATTGTTCGCGATAAGAGTTACGACAACAGCAATAATTTCCAAATTTTGAATGAAGAAATTGTCAATCGTGCCGGTCGCACTGGCGGCACCTTCCTGCACACCTCGCGTACAAATCCGAGCAAGGTGAAAAAAGAAGATGTGCCTGTGCCGCTGCGTGAAAAATTTACTGAACCGCGCAACGACCTGACTTCCGAAGTTTTGAAAAACCTGGATTTTTTGGGGATCGATTATCTGATACCGATCGGCGGCGACGATACGCTCAGTTATGCCGTCCGCATGTATCAGGAAGGCGTCA